>JAUWXS010000088.1 GCA_030616265.1 Dehalococcoidia bacterium | reverse complement strand
TAGACCCCTATGAGGCCCTTTATTTAGGGGGGTTTAAGGGGGGCGAAGCCCCCCTTTTCCTTAAAGGGTGGTGGGTGGGAAAAGATAAAATTGGGGTGGGGCTGGTTCGATTTGGAATTTCATCACTGCTGGTGATAGAATTAGTGGCGGTAAACAACGCCGTGACAGGCGTGATTATCCAGAAAGGGGATTTAATGAACTACAGGCTGCTGGTAGTAGATATTGACGGCACCTTGCTGGGCAGCGAGGGGGGCATCTCGGCTGAGGATAAGGAGGCGCTGACTGCAGCCCGTAAGGCGGGGATAAAGGTCTGCCTTTCCACCGGTCGGGCGGCTCAGGGGTGCTGGTCAATTGTCAACGAGCTATCGCTGGACGGCTATCATATATTCTTCGACGGCGCACTGGTTTCCGGCCCCGATAAGGAGGTCTATGTCGAGCCTCTGGAGAAGAGGGTGGTGAAAGAAGTGGTTGAGTTTGTCCAGCAGAATGACATCTACCTCGAGCTTTATTCGGCGACCGATTATTTTGTCGAGTGGGAGAACTGGGCGACGGAAATTCACCGCCAGTACTTTAAGCTGGAGCCTATGGTGGTTGATTTTAGCGGGCTGGGGGGTGGGGAGAAGTTTATGAAAGGTGGGTTGGTAACCCGCTCCGATGAAGAAGTGGCTAAAGCTAAGAGCTTTCGCTCGCGCTTTGACCGCAGCCTTCGCTTCTCGGTGGCCAGGTCGCCGGCTTACCCCGGCGTTGAATTCATTAACGTGCTGGCTCCTGAGGTGTCCAAGGGGAAAGCGCTGATGGCGCTGGCTTCACACCTGAAGGTGTCGTTGAGCGAGGTTATGGCTGTCGGGGACGGCACCAATGACATCAGCCTGCTCTCTATCTCCGGGCTGGCGGTGGCTATGGGTAACGCCCCTGATGAGGTTAAGGCGGTAGCCCACCGCGTCACCGAGGACGTGGGGAGGAGCGGGGTGGCGGCGGCGGTTAAGAAGTTTTTGCTTTAGGGCCGTGCACCAAGCGTCCACGGAAGGGGTTGAAAGCACGATAGCCAGAACCTATGCCTTGGCTTTCAACCCCTTAGTTTTTAATTTATAGCAGCGGATTGGCCGGGCTGCTTACTCTTTGTTGCGGATGGCCATCACTACCCCGGTCGCAACTAGGGCAGCGCCCAAGGCTATGGCAATCCAGAAGCCATAGAACGAAGCCCAGAGTATCAAACTGCTGGTACTCTCGGCCAGATCTACCATCTCGTCGATTGTTTCACTGGTAAAGGCAAAGTAGTTTACGTAAATAGGTATCGGGTCTCCAGGTATTAGTGGTGCCTTTACGGTTGTCGTGGAAGCGGTATAGACAGGGACACCGCTAACCGGCTCTACCTTGATTTCAGTCAGAACGTCCATCGTTTGCGGCAAGCCGGTCCCCTCCATTGTGCCGGCGTCTAAATTCTCGCTATCGATCTTGAAGTTATAGACCGTAATCCCTTGGAATGTCTCCTCGCTGACGAAGTTGGCGGAAAGTGTAGTCATTGCCGATGAAGACCAGAAGGTATAGGTCTCTTGCTCCACTCCGGCCGGGAAGGTAAACTGACCGGAGCGGTCTATGTCGCCATAGCCGGACACGTTCTCGCGGGTCGTCCTATCGAGGCCATAGACCTCGGAGGTGCTTGTAAGCAGAATCCCCGCTTCCGCGTGGTAGATATTGATATCCTGTTGGAGAAGTAACACACCGTCTTGGGTTCCGGTTGCCGTCAGTAAACGAACTACATTAGTAGGGATTTCATCTAAAGACATTGTCTCCGAGTTTAGTTGCAAGATGAAACCCTCAAATGTATATTCCCGTTCGTAATCTGTAGGCAGTTTAGCCATGGCGGGGAAAATAGCCAGCAGCCAAGCCAGACAGAAAACAACCAGGACTAGACCCACAATGGTTAAGCCCCGGCTCCAGCCTTTCAATCTCATCTTCTATGTACCTCCTTATATTTACCTAGAAATATTAGGTATAATGGTGCATTATACAATGCGGACAAACCTTTTGCAATAGGTCGGTCCAAAGAGGCGCGGTTCTATAATATCGCCGTCCTATGTTTGCCCTTCATCTGGCTGGCGACTCTGTTGCCGAAATGCTTAGAGGTGCAGCTCTATTATATCGCCGTCCTTGAGGACATGGTCTCTTTTCGCCATGACGCCGTCGTGCTTAGCCGAGCCCCAGATGCGGGCGTATTTCAGTTTGGCGCGGAAGTCTTTATGCACCTCGGCGGCGGCGTCGGCCAGAGTGCTGCCCCTTTTTAAGATTATGGGGTCGGTGGGGTCGAGCTTTTTCCCCGGCGCCTTGGTGTAGACGCGAATAATATCCAGCACCTCGTAGATTTTAGCTTTAAGCTCCTCCAGGCCAGCACCTTCTGCGGCGGAGATGGCGATAAGGGGGAATTGCCCTTCGGATTTAGCCTTTAGGGCGGCGTAGTTACGGTCGGCTCTATCAATGTCCAGCTTGTTGCCGATGATGAGCGCCTTCTTGTGCCAGGTGGTAAACTCGGGGTCTTCCTCAGCGCCGCCTTCGCCGATGATTACCCTCATCTTTTTCAGTTGTTTGGTGATAGCTGCCATCTGTTCCAGCGGAGCATCGCTTAAATCAACCATAACCAGCAGGGCGTCAGCCCGCCTGAGCAGGGGGGGCATCCAGAATTCGAGTGCCTGGGGCACTAGGGGTGGGGTGTCGATGAGCTGTATCTTGATGTTCTCGAACTCCATCATGCCGGGGAGGGCCTGGTGGGTGGTGAAGGGGTATTCGGCGACGGGTGGGGAGGCGTTGGTGATAGCGGCAATAAGCTGGGACTTACCGGCGTTGGGCAGGCCGATTACGGCTACCTGGGCGGCTCCCTCCTTCTCGATAACCATCGACGCCCGCCGAGCGCCGCTCTTCTTGGCGGCCAGCTGGGTGAGCTTGGCGATCCGGCCCCTGAGCTCGGCGCGGAGGTGGTCGGTGCCCTTGTGCTTGGGCATAATCGCCAGCATCTCCTCCAGGGCGGCTATCTTTTCCAGCGGGTTCTTTGCCTCCCGAAAGAGCTTCTCGACTTCAAAGTATTGCGGCGGCAGATTGGCGGGCATTTTTTAGAGATACTCCTTTATCTTTTTAGCCAGTTTCGGGGTCATGCCTTTAGCGGCGGCCAGTTCTTCGACGGGGGCTTCCCTGATGGCTTTGACCGAGCCGAAATGACGGATTAAAGCCCGCTTGCGCTTGGGCCCGATGCCGGGGATTCCGTCCATGACCGAGGCGAAGCTTTCCCGTTTCCTCACCCGCTGGTGGTAGCCGAGGGCGAAGCGGTGCGCCTCATCCCTGAGGCGCTGCAATAGCTGGAGCCCGGGGGAGGAGGTGGGTAAAACGATGGGTTTTGACCTCTTGGGTATAAAAAGCTCCTCGTTTTCCTTGGCCAGGCCGGCGGCGGGCACCGATTCCGCCCCCATTTCCCGCATGGCCGCCAGGGCGGCGCTGAGCTGCCCCTTGCCCCCGTCAATGAGCACCAGGTCGGGCATTATTGCCCAGCTGCCCGAGGCGGCGCCCGCCCGTTTGAAGCGCCTTTTGAGCACCTCGCTGAGCATGGCGTAGTCGTCGACGCCGGAGACGGTCTTAATCTTAAAGCGTCTGTAATGCGCTGGCTTGGGCTTGCCCTTATCGAAGACGACCATGCTGCCCACGGCGGCCGCCCCCTGGATATCGGAGATGTCGTAGCCTTCGATACGGTTGGGGGGGTGGGGGAGGTTAAGCTCCTTTTTTATTTCTTCTAGTGCCGCCGATAGCGTTTTGGGCGAAGCCAGCTGCTTAATCTTTAGCTGCTCCAAGCCCTGCTGAGCGTTTTTAGCTACAATATCGACAAGCTGTTTTTTATTGCCCCGCTGGGGCACCTGGATTTTGACCCCGCC
>JAUWXS010000024.1 GCA_030616265.1 Dehalococcoidia bacterium | reverse complement strand
ACCCTGGAGGAAGCCTACAGCGGCACCACCCGCACCCTCAGCATGGCTGACGGCAAGCGCCTTGAGGTCAAGATTCCCACCGGGGTCAAGGACGGCTCCCGTGTCCGCATCAGCGGCAAAGGCGCCGAGGGCTACGGCGGGGTCAAGGGCGACCTCTACCTGGTGACCTCGGTCAAGCCCCACCGCCTCTTCCGTCGGCGGGGTGACGACCTCTATGTCGATGTGTCCGTGCCCCTGGTGGTGGCGATGCTGGGTGGGGAGGTCAAGGTGACCACCCCCAAGGGCAAGCTATCATTGAAGATTCCCCCCAAGACTCAAAACGGGCGTGCCTTTCGCCTGGCGGGGCAGGGTATGCCCCATCTGGGCAGTTCGTCGCGGGGAGACCTGCTGGCCAGGGTCAAGGTGATGCTGCCCACCAAGCTGACCGACGAGGAAAAAGAGCTGTTCCAGAAGCTCGGCCAGCTTCGCCCCGACAAGGAAGGACAGGTATTATAATGGATAACCTAGGTGAAAACGAGCCTCGCTACGTGATAAGCATTGCCGCCAGGATGGTCGGCGTGCAGACCTACACCCTGCGCTACTACGAAAGGGTGGGCATAATAGAGCCCTCCCGTTCGCGGGGCAACATCCGCCTCTATTCGGAAAGAGATATCGCCCACCTGAGGCGGGTGAAGACCCTGATGGACGATATGGGGGTCAACCTGGCCGGGGTGGAGGTTATTATGCGCATGGTGCAGCAGATGCTTGAGCTGCAAAACCAGGTGCAGGAGCTTGAGTCGGAGCTTGAGCAGCCGGAGCCTTAGTCTTAAGACGGCAATAAATATAAAGGTATGTGAGTCATGAAACAAGAAAGATTTACCGAACAGGCACAGGAGGCACTAGCTGCCTCCCAAGAGCTGGTTCGCCAGTATCAACACAGCCAGTGGGATGTGGAGCATATACTGCTGGCGCTGCTCCAGCAGGAGAAAGGGCTGGTCGGTGACATCTTTGCCGAGCTCGGCGTTGACCTTGAGGCGGTAAAACAGGAGATAGTAGCCGCCCTGGAGAAGACGCCCAGGGTAACCTACGACACGGGGCAGCTTTACGCCACCCCCCGCATCGCCAATCTGATAAAGACGGCCGGCGAAGAAGCCGACAGGCTCAAGGACGAGTTCATCGGCACCGAGCACCTGCTCATCGCCATCGCCGGCGAGCCGAAGGGCGAGGCGGCTGAGGTCTTAAAACGCCTCGGCATCGACCAGGAGAAGGTCTATACCGCCCTGCAAAAGCTCAGGGGCGGCCATAGAGTTACCGATGCCAGGGCGGAGAGCAAATACCGCTCCCTGCAAAAATACGGGCGCGACCTCACCGAGATGGCCCGCCAGGGCAAGCTCGACCCGGTTATCGGCCGGGAGGACGAGATTAAGCGGGTGATGCAGATACTCACCCGCCGTACCAAGAACAACCCGGTTGTCGTCGGCGAAGCCGGCGTGGGCAAGACGGCCATCGCCGAGGGCTTGGCGCAAAAGATAGTCGCCGACGACGTCCCCGATTCCCTCAAAGGGCGCAAGGTCATCGCCCTGGATATGGGGGCGCTGGTGGCGGGGAGCAAGTTCCGCGGCGAGTTCGAGGAACGGCTCAAGGCGGTAATGGACGAAGTGCGCCAGGCGAAGGGCGAAGTTATTTTATTCATTGACGAGATGCATACCGTGGTCGGGGCTGGTGCCGCCGAGGGCTCCATTGACGCCAGCAACATGCTAAAGCCCGCCCTGGCTCACGGCGAGCTGCAGTGCGTCGGCGCCACCACTCTGGACGACTACCGCAAGTTCATCGAAAAGGACAAGGCGCTGGAAAGGCGCCTCCAGCCGGTTTTCATCTCCGAGCCCAGCGTCGAAGCCACCATTGAGATACTCAAAGGGCTGCGCCCCCGCTATGAAGCGCACCACAAGATTAAGATTAGCGACGGCGCCCTGGAGTCGGCGGCAAGGCTCAGCCAGCGCTATATCGCCGACCGCCACCTGCCCGACAAGGCAATCGACCTCATCGACGAGGCCGCCTCAAAGCTGCGCATCGATACCGAGAGCGCCCCGCCCGAGGTGAAGTCTTTAGAGCAAAAGCTAAAACAACTGACCAACGAAGAAGAAGCCGCCTCGCAGCGCCAGGACTTCGAGCGCAGCGCCCAGCTTAAAAGCGAGCGCCTGCGCCTGGAAGATGAGTATAACCAGGCCAAAGGCAAGTGGCTTAAAGAAGAGAAGATTGACGAAGTCGTCGATGAAGAGGATATCGCCCAGCTCATCTCCAAGTGGACGGGCATCCCCATCTCCCAGATGCTCGAAGGCGAAGCCGAGAAGCTCCTCCAAATGGAAGAGCGCATTCACGAACGTCTGATAAACCAGGAAGAAGCGGTCACCGCCATCGCCGAGGCCATCAGGCGCAGCCGGGCCGGGCTCAAAGACCCCCGCCGCCCCATCGGCAGCTTCGTTTTCTTAGGCCCCACCGGCGTCGGCAAGACCGAGCTGGCCAGAACTTTAGCCCGCTTTCTCTTTGACGACGAGAACGCCATGGTGCGCCTGGATATGTCCGAATACCAGGAAAGGCACACCGTGTCCCGCCTCATCGGTGCCCCTCCGGGCTATGTCGGCTACGACGAGGGTGGTCAGCTCACCGAGGCGGTAAGAAGACGCCCCTACCGGGTGATTCTGCTCGACGAAATTGAAAAGGCGCACCCCGAGGTCTTCAACAGCTTACTTCAGATACTCGACGACGGCCGCCTCACCGACGGCCACGGCCGCACCGTGGACTTTAAGAATACGGTGGTCATTATGACCAGCAACGTCGGCGCCGAGCTTATCCGCCGCCAGATGAGCATGGGCTTTGCCGCCAAGCAGGCGACCAAGACGCAGAAGCTGGACTACGAAACCATGAAGGAGAGGGTGCTCGGGGAGATGAAAAAGACCTTCCGCCCCGAGTTCATCAACCGCATCGATGAGATAATCGTCTTCCACCAGCTAACCGAGGAGCAGCTAAGGCAGATTGTCGAGCTGCTGGTGAAGGACTTACAAGAGCGTCTGGCTGACCGCAAGCTCGGCATCGAGCTCAGCGACAAGGCGAAATCCTGGCTGGTCAAGCAGGGCTACGACCCGGTCTACGGCGCCCGTCCCTTGAGAAGGGCTATAGAACGCCACGTCGAGAACCCGCTGTCAACCAAGCTGCTGAGCGGTGAGTTCAAGGAGGGCGACACGGTCAAGGTCGACCTTGGCGATAAGGGCTTAACCTTTACCCTCAAAAGAAAAGCCAAAGCCGCCGCCTGAAGCCGTAAGCCGGCTGACATAAATCCTTGATATTTATTAATGATATCATTTAATATAGAGGGGAATTTTTGCAGCCGGAAAGGCGGGTGAGGTGAGGGGTGAAGGTTAACTGGGAACGGCTCAAGGGAGCTTCTAAGCGGTGGGAGTACTACGTCGGCATCGGCGGCATACTCATAACGGCGGCGGTGGTTGTGGTGGTTATTTGTTTCTGGGAGCAGGTGCGTGCCCTTGAGCATTACGGCTATCTCGGCGCCTTCGTCATCAGCGTCTTCGGCGGCGCCACTATCATCGCGCCGATACCGATGACGCCGGTGGTATTTGCCCTGGGTACGGTAATGAAACCCGCCTTCGCCCCCTATATGGGACCGGTGTTTGTCGGTATCGCCGCTGGTTTAGGCGAGACGTTGGGGGGAATCTCCATCTACATGACGGGCTACGGCGGCGGCACCGCCCTCCACGATATGAAGGAAGGCAAGATTAAGTCCGCCTACAAGCGTATGACGAGCTGGGTGGAAAGAAGAGGCTCGCTGACCCTATTCGTCCTTTCGGCAGTGGTTAACCCCTTCTTTTACCCCGCGGCGCTGGCGGCTGGAGCGTTGCGCTTTGGCATCTGGCGCTACTTCTTTATCTGTTTGATAGGCAAGACGATTAAGGGGATAACCGTAGCCTCGGCTGGCTACTGGGGGCTGGGAAGTATCCTCAGAGCACTGGGTCTGCCGGTCTAGGCTTGCGCCCGCCGTCGTTTTTTGCTAGATTAGATATTGTTTCTGTGGGGCTGTAGTTCAATTGGGAGAACGTTTGACTGGCAGTCAAAAGGTAGGGGGTTCGAATCCCCCCAGCTCCACCAACGCACTTTAATCTTAGGAGGTGTTTGATGCCTATTCCGAAAAGGTTGCTTAATAAAGCAGAACAGATGGCTAGACAAGGAAGACCGATAACACAAATACAAGAGAAGCTAAATGTAGAAAATTATGATGAGTTATGGGATTATCTAAACTCTGTTGAAGCCTATAGTTGGAGAGGTGCTAAAACCATCATTACTCGGCGTCTCAGGTCTTTAGTTTTTGCAACTAGACGAGAAAGACGCCAAGAGCTTGCTGAGGAAGCAAGGCACATGGTTGACTATTTATATTATCAAGGTGTTGAGCAATCTCGTATACTTGCTAAGGTAAAGAAAGCTTTATAGTAAATCCCTACTCTCCCTATTTGGAGACAATACCACTGTTTTGCCTAAGTTGTGTTTGGTCCGCCCCCATTTATGGTAGGGGGCGTAACCTTCCCTAAGTTAACTAGCGGAGCTAGTTAGGGTGGGTTGGGTGGGACTTAAAACTTCCGCATTAAACTCTCTTGCCCCCCAAAGATTGCACCTTATTCGCTTTATTGTTACAATTACCCTCAGTAAAATGACGTCTAATTATAAACCCCAAGCAATCGAAAAGAAGTGGCAGGAGCGCTGGGCGGAGGACAAACTCTACCAGGTCAGCGAGGACTCCCCCCGCCCCAAGTGGTATGCCCTGACCATGTTCCCCTACACCTCGGGCGACCTCCACATCGGCCACTGGTACGCTATGGCGCCCTCCGATGTCAACGCCCGCTTCAAGCGCATGCAGGGCTACAATGTACTCCACCCTATGGGCTTCGACGCCTTCGGGCTGCCCGCCGAGAACGCCGCCATCAAGCGCGGCATTCACCCCTTCGTCTGGACGATGCAGAACGTGGACAACATGCGCCGCCAGCTCAAAAGCATGGGCGCTATCTACGACTGGGACCGGGAGGTGAATACCTGCCTGCCCGATTACTACAAGTGGACGCAGTGGTTCTTCCTGAAATTATACGAGCACGGCCTGGCTTACCGGGGCAAGGCTCAGGTCAACTGGTGCCCCCAGTGCCAGACGGTGCTGGCTAACGAGCAGGTGGTGGATGGCTTCTGCGAGCGCTGCGGGGCGGCCGTCATCAAACGAGACCTGGAGCAGTGGTTTTTCCGCATCACCAAATACGCCGACGAGCTTATGGAATTTGACGGTATCGACTGGCCCGAGCGCATAAAGACAATGCAGCGCAACTGGGTGGGCAAGAGCAGCGGCACCGAAATATCATTCGCTTTAGACCACCCCGCCGCCAAAGAAAAGGAGATACGGGTCTTTACCACCCGCCCCGATACTACCTTCGGCGTTACCTTTATGGTTTTAGCCCCGGAGCACCCGCTGGTGGAAAAGCTGACCTCGCCGGACAAAAAAGCCGAGGTTGAAGAATACGTGGCTCGCTCTCAGCGCCAGACCGAAATAGAGAGGCTTTCCACGGAGAGGGAAAAGGACGGCGTCTTTATCGGGTCTTATGTGACCAATCGCCTCAACGGGGAAAAGGTGCCCATCTGGATTGCCGACTACGTGCTCCTGGGCTACGGCACCGGCGCTGTAATGGCGGTGCCCGCCCACGACGAGCGCGACTTTGCCTTCGCCCAAAAGTACAAATTGCCCATCAGGGTGGTGGTGGCACCGCCCGACTGGGACGGCAAAGACCTCGAAGAAGCCTATATCGGGCCGGGCACTATGGTCAACTCGGGGCAGTTCAACGGGCTGCCCAGCGACCAGGGCATTGAGGCTATCTCCGATTTCCTGGCGCAAAAAGGCTGGGGCAGGCGAACGGTAACCTACCGCCTCCGCGACTGGCTCATCTCCCGCCAGCGCTACTGGGGGGCGCCCATTCCCATGATTCACTGCGAAAAGTGCGGCGTCGTCCCCGTCCCCGAAAAAGAGCTGCCAGTGCTATTACCAGAAGACGCCGAGTTCAAGCCCACGGGCGAGTCCCCGCTGAAATACAACCAGAAATTCGTCAATACCAAATGCCCCAAATGCGGGGCGGCGGCAAAGCGCGAGACCGACACCATGGATACATTTATGTGCTCTTCCTGGTATTTCCTGCGCTACGCCAGCCCCCATTACGATAAAGCCGCCTTTGACGACAAGAAGGTGAAATACTGGCTGCCGGTAGACCTCTATACCGGCGGCGCCGAGCACGCCGTGATGCACCTCTTCTATGCCCGCTTCTTTACCAAGGCGCTGCGGGACATGGGGCTGATTGACTTCGGCGAGCCTTTTACCCGCCTCTTTAACCAGGGGGTTATCATTGCCGAGAAGCAGAAGATGAGCAAATCCCGTGGCAATGTGGTCAACCCCGATGATTACGTGACCGAGCTGGGCGCCGACGCTGTGCGCGCCTACCTGATGTTTATTGCCCCCTGGGAGCAGGGCGGTGAGTGGAACGACAGCGGCATCAGCGGCATCAGCCGCTGGCTCAACCGCCTCTGGAACCTGGTTACCGGAGGCTATAGCCAAGATGCCAAAGCAAAGCCCGCCGACCAGGAGCGCGCTCTATCCCGCCTCACCCACCAGACCATCAGGAAGGTGACCCAGGACCTGGAAAAAATCCGCCTCAACACCATGATAGCGGCGCTCATGGAGTTCACCAACTACCTGGCCAAAACTAAAGAAGAGGGGATAATCGGCGCCGCCGCCTGGAAAGAGGCGATTGACAGCCTGCTCCTGCTTTTAGCCCCCACCGCCCCCCACCTCGCCGAGGAGCTCTGGCAGCAGACCGGGCACGAGTACAGCATCCATAATCAGGGCTGGCCCAAGTGGGACGAAGCATTAGCTAAAGAGGAAGAAATCACGCTGGTGGTTCAGGTCAACGGCAAGGTACGTGATAGGATTATTGTTCCAGTGTCTATCACTGAAAATGAAGCTCTGTGGCTCGCTACAGAAAGTCACAAGGTAAAGGTTTATCTTAAGGATAAGGATATCGTTAAGACAGTATATATACAGGGGCGGCTGGTAAACTTGGTGGTGAGGTGAGGACACTGATGGTGGGCCTCAGAACAAATAGTGAGTTGGGCCTGCTATTTCGGCAAGTACCAGTGTAAAGAGGGGGGTGTGATGAAAGATTGGAGTGCCCAGGTAGAGGATGCTAGGAGGTTGGTGGAGGAGGTTGCAAAAAAGATTGACGCAGGGATAGAGGTTATTGGTAATGTAAGGAAAGGGTTAGAACACGATACTTACGAGATTTTCTTGGTAAAAGAAGAAAAGAAAAGAAAAGTGTTTTTTTCCTTTGAGGATATAATTAATGCGCAGACCGACTCGACTGAATTAGAGGATAAGCTTAGGAATACGTGGGAAGCAGAACCTAAAGAATAGGTAGTCCAAGAGGGACGAAGTCCCTCTTTAAAAAACCCCTCCCCCTCCCTTGTAAGGGAGGGGGATTAAGGGGGAGGGTTGTTAGGTATATACCTAAAGGGTAAGACATCATGAAAATAGCCCTTATCGGCGGCGGCAATATGGGTGAGGCTATGCTGGCGGCTGTTCTGGCTAAATCCCTGGCCAAGCCCGAGGCTATCTCGGTGGGTGATGTCAGCCAGACCCTTCTTGAATCTCTAAAGCAAAAATACGCCGTGGCGGTGACGACCAGCAACCCCGAGGCTGTCTCCGGAAAAGACATAGTAATTCTGGCGGTCAAGCCCCAGAACCTGGCCGAGGTGATGGTTGAGCTTAAAGGTCAACTCAAATCCAGCCAGCTCGTTTTGTCTATCATCGCCGGCGCTAAGATTAATACCCTCGCTCAAGGTCTAAAGCACAATGCCATCGTCCGGGCTATGCCCAACACCCCCGCCCGCGTCGGGGAGGGGATGAGTGTCTGGACGGCTACCCCTGATGTAACCGACCAGCAAAAGGTATTGGCTAAAGCCATCCTGGGGGCGATGGGCAAAGAGATTTGCGTTGACGACGAAAACTATCTTGATATGGCCACGGCGGTCAGCGGCAGCGGCCCCGCTTACTTCTTCTTGATGGTGGAGGCGCTGGTTGACGCTGCCGTAGAAATCGGTCTTCCCCGGGATATGGCTCAGGAACTGGTCTTACAGACCATGCTCGGCTCCGGCAAATTTATCCAGTCCTCTGGCGAGGCGCCATCCGCATTACGCAAGAAAGTCACCTCCCCCGGTGGCACCACCGCCGAG
>JAUWXS010000109.1 GCA_030616265.1 Dehalococcoidia bacterium | reverse complement strand
AGCCGATGAGGAGAGGTGGACGATTGACGAAGACTACCTGCTGGCGCTGGAATACGGCATGCCCCCCGCCGGGGGGCTGGGGGTGGGCATCGACCGCCTGGTGATGGTGCTCACCAACCAGCAGTCAATCCGTGAGGTAATACTCTTCCCCCAGCTCAGGGAAAAAATATAGGGAGTCCAAGAGGGGCTTCGCCCCTCTTGAAAAAACCTCTCCCCCTCCCTTGGAAGGGAGGGGGATTAAGGGGGAGGGTTGGTAATCAATTTTAAGGAGGCAACATGTCGCTTATACCCGCCTTTGACATAGGTATCTGGAACGCCTGGATACTCTGGGTATTACTGTTTTTATCAATGATTATTCCTGATTTTTTTATGAGCCAAGAAGCCAAAGAAAGAGCTAAAAGGGCGACAAAATTCGCACCGCTCAGTGGGACTAAGAAGGTCCTGGCTTATTCCACCCATGCCGTTATTATGCCTGCTGCCGCTATCTACTCCATCTTCCTGCCGCTAAAAATAGGCGCAGCATGGTTATACGTAGGTCTTCCTATTTTTGCGCTGTCGCTAGTTATGACGGTAATGATTAGCATCAACTTTGCCTCTACCCCGGCTGATAAGCCGGTTACCAAAGGATTCTACCGGATTTCAAGACACCCCATATACTTAAGCGTCGCCTTGATGTACTTCGGCATAGGCATAGCCTGTGCTTCCTGGGTTCTTCTGCTGTGCGCTATTTTATGGATTGTCTTCTTCCATATTGTTATCCCTACAGAAGAACGTTTCCTTATCGACCAGTATGGCGATGCCTACCGTGAATATATGAATAAGACCCCAAGATGGATAGGACTACCCAAATCATAAGGAGACAAAATGTCGCTGGTGCCAGCCTTTGACATAGGTATCTGGAACGCCTGGATTTTTATGAGCGTCTTTATCCTACAAATGCTGGTGGTGATGCTCCTGGGCAAAAGGGTGTGGGCAAGAAGCTCGCTTCCCGCTGATGTAGGCAGAAACAAGACCGAGAAGCGGGCGGGCATAATCGGCAACACCATCTGGGGGCTGGCTACCCTCTATTCCATTTTTCTGCCCCTCAAACTGGGGACGCTCTGGTTCTACATCGGTTTCCCCATCTTCTTCCTGGGCGTAATGATACTGGCCATAGCCACCGCCGACTTCGCTACCACGCCTGCGGAGAGACCAATCACGCAGGGGACGTATACCTTTTCACGCCACCCGCTTTACCTGTCCAGCTTTATAATTTATATCGGCACCGGCATCGCCACCGCTTCCTGGCTGTTTTTCCTGCTGGGGCTGGCCAATATCTTCTGGGTGCGCACCGAGGCGCGGGTCGAGGAAAGATATTGCCTTGAGAGATACGGCGACTCTTATCTCAAATATATGAACAGGACGCCGAGGTGGCTCGGAATACCCCAGTCGGAGTAAAATAGGCAAAACAAATAAAAAGGAGGCAATACCCCACCCCTTTTAATATCTATTCCCGCCCCTTAAGGGGAAGGGGATAAAGGAGATAACGTTCATGGACCCAGTAAAGACAGAGGCGGGATACGTTACCGGGGCGGTGATTGGTGAGCTCGGCAAAGAGGTGCGCATCTATCGGGGAATCCCCTACGCCGCTCCACCGGTGGGAGATTTGCGCTGGAAGCCACCACAACCAGTTACCCCCTGGCCGGGAAGCCGCCAATGCACCGAATTCAGCAAAATAGCCCCGCAGGCCGCGCTGGGCGATTTACCTCCTTTTCCCCAAATCTTGCCGTCAAGCGAAGACTGCCTTTACCTGAACGTCCTGACGCCGGCGAAAAAGACCACGGATAAATTACCGGTAATGGTCTGGATGCATGGCGGCGGCTACCAGCTGGGTAGTGCCAGTGACCCGCTCACCAATGCCCCCCGCCTACCCCGGTACGGCGTCGTGGTAGTTAACGTTAACATGAGGCTCAACACGATAGGTCTTCTGGCTCACCCCCTACTCTCTCGAGAATCACCCAAGGGTGTTTCGGGGAATTATATGTTCTGGGACATGATTGCTGCTCTCCAGTGGGTGCAGAAGAACATCGCCGCCTTCGGCGGCGATGCAAAAAACGTCACCATCTTCGGCGAGTCCGGGGGCGGGGCGAAGGTGGCCAACCTGATGGCTTCACCCCTGGCCAAGGGGCTTTTCCATAAGGCTATCTGCGAGAGCGGAACAGCGGTGGGGTTGTTCATGCCCGGTAAACCTCTGAAAGAGCTGGAAGCCATGGGTGAGAAATTCTTCGCCAGGCTCGGCGTCAATAAGGAGAAAGACCCCCTGGCGGCGGCTCGCGCCCTCCCCTGGGAGAAAATTATAGAAGCTGATAACACCCTGACCCGTGAGTTGGCTATGTTGGGACCAGCGGGTCTTTGGGAGGCAGGGTTGGACGGCTGGTTCCTACCTGATATGCCCACCAACACCTTCAAGACAGGCAAACAGAGCACCGTCCCCCTCATTGTCTGCGCCAACCTGGGGGAGTTGACCGGACCGGGAATACTGGTGTTTCCAGGGTTGATTTCGGATTATGTGGATATGCTGGCTGCAGTGACCAAGGCCGGTGCTAAAGGATATGCCTGTATCTTCGACCAGGTGCCGAGTAAATGGAAGCAGGAGGGTTGTGTCTCCACCCACGCCATGGAGCTTGGCTACGTTTTCGGCGATTGGGATAACACCACTGGTAACTGGCCCATGATATATGTTCTCACCAGCCAGTCCGGGGCTAAATCACCAGACCCGGGGCTTACCGATATAGATAGAAAGGTCTCCGAGGCGATGATGGCGATGTGGACGCAGTTTGCTAAGACGGGAGACCCGAATATCAAAGGCTTAGTCAACTGGCCGGCTTACGAAGCCGCTACCGAGCGTTACCTGTATATCGCCGACCCCTTAGCGGTAAAATCCGGGTTTTCCCAGATTTTACCTTGAGCTAAAGAGAACGAGGTGGAGCTGACAAATATGGCTGAAAACAAGGATTTAATCGCCTACTGCGGCATTTACTGCGGCGATTGCTTCATTGGCCGGGGTAATGTCGCCGACCTGTCCCGTGACCTCAGAAAAGAGCTGAGAAAATACCGCTTCGAGAAGATGGCTAAGTCCTTCTCCGAGGTGCCCTCCTTCGCCGTATTTAAAGATTACCC
>JAUWXS010000002.1 GCA_030616265.1 Dehalococcoidia bacterium | reverse complement strand
GGGGATAAGGGGCTACCGAGGGGGTGTTTAAGAGGGGCGCTAGCCCCTCTTTTTCCTTAAAGGGTGGTGGGTGGGAAAAGATAAAATTGGGGTGGAGGTGGGGACTCTCTTGAGATTCTTCAGTCGCTTTCGCTCCTTCAGAATGACAGAATGGGGCTGCGCTCCTGAGTTCTTGCTTTGGGGGTGTTCTCCGCCCTATGGGGGTGGAGAGCCAAAATATGGGGGAGTTTAAGAGGATGCCTTTTCTCCTCTCTGGGGGTGGGGGGATAAGGGGCTACCGAGGGGGTGTTTAAGAGGGGCGCTAGCCCCTCTTTTTCCTTAAAGGGTGGTGGGTGGGAAAAGATAAAATCGGGGTGGGGGTGGGGACTCTCTTGAGATTCTTCAGTCGCTTTCGCTCCTTCAGAATGACAGAATGGGGCTGCACTCCTCAGAATGGCATAATAATGAGGGGGCTTTGACATCGTGATTTTTTACCCATATAATGAGGCTTGTTATAATCCCCCTGAGAGGTGTCTGATTGGCGGAGAAAGCTAAACCCGCGGCGGTAGGAGCCGGCAAGGCGCAGGATATCGAACGTATTAAGCGACGCCTCGACATGCTGGACAACCGCCTGGATAGTATCGACTCGATGGTTACCGCCGTTGCCGAACGAATAATGTTGCAGCCCGTTGTCCTTAATATCACCTGCCCCCACTGCGGTGAGAACATAGAGATTGCCGTTATCGGCAGCACCAAGCCAGGAAGGTAAGCGCCCGGGTGCGATATTGTTCCGAGCTAGTCTTCTTATCGATAGAGCCATTATGCCCTCTGCGCGCACCGATTATCTTATGACCATTTTCAAGCAAAGGACGGATATGGAATGACGGGACTGATAATCGTCGTCGTTTATTTTATAGTCATGATTGCCATCGGGCTGTGGAGCCGTAGTAAGGCGAGGGGAGCCAGTAATTTCTTTGTGGCGGGGCGGAGCGGCTCCTCTTTTTTTATTACCGGCTCGCTGCTGGCGACTATTATCGGCGGCTCAGCCACGGTGGGTATGGCGGGGTTGGGCTTTAGCCAGGGGCTGACCGGGATGTGGTGGCTGCTGGTGGGTACGGTGGGACTGATAGTTTTGGGGATTTTCCTGGCGGGCAAGGTGCGGCAGTTCGGGCTTTATACCCTGCCCGAGCTGGTGGAGAAACAGTACGACCGGCGCATCGGACTGGCTGTTTCCATCCTTATCGTTATTTCCTGGGTGGGGGTTATCGCCGCCCAGATTGTGGCTTCGGGGAAGATACTGAGTGTGCTGGGGATGGGCGACCCGACGATGTGGATGATTATCTTCAGCGCCGTCTTTATCGCTTATACCGTCATCGGGGGGCAGTACTCCGTTATCCGCACCGATATTATCCAGGTGGGGATAATTTTCCTGGGCATCTTCGGCGGGCTGGCCCTGGTGCTGACCCGCGTCGGGGGGTGGGGGGGACTAGAGGAGGCTTTGCCCGCGGGGCAGTTCGCCTTTCCCGTCAGCGAGTCGTTCGGCGGCTATGAGCTGGTGGTGCTCCTTTTATTGGTGGGGTTGACCTACGTGGTGGGGCCCGATATGTATTCCCGCCTGTTTTGCGCTAAAGATGGCAGGACGGCACGCACATCGGTCTTCTGGGCGGCGGCGCTGATTATCCCCTTTGCCCTGGGCATTACCCTAATCGGCATGGGGGCATCAGCTTTGTTCCCCGGCATTTCGCCGGAGCAGGCTTTCCCCACGGTGATAACCGAGGTCTTGCCGCCTTTTCTGGGGTATTTAGTCCTGGCGGCGTTGCTCGGCGCGGTGATGTCTTCCGCCGACACCTGTTTGCTGACGGCCAGCACCATACTGTCGGTGGATATCGTGGGGCGGTTTAAGCCCTCGCTGAGCCAGGATAAGCTCCTGGCGCTTTCCCGATGGGGGATAGTGCTGCTGGGGATTTGCTCCCTGCTGGTGGCGCTGGCGCTGAAGGGGGTGATAAGTTCCCTGCTCTTTGCCTATACCGTCTATACCTGCGGCGTGATTTTGCCGGTGCTTGCCGGCTTCTATAAGGATAAGCTGAAGGTCACTTCGCTGGGGGCGCTGGCGGCGATTATCGGGGGTGGGGGGATGGCGTTGGTGAGCAAGCTGTTTGACATAAAGTATCTGGATTTGGGTGGTCTGCTGGCCAGCGGCTTGCTTCTTTTCCTGGTCAGCTTCGTTGACAACAGGCTCAGGAGCCGGCGCCTTGACCGCAGTCGGGGTATTTAGTAGAATTAGTTCTGCCTTTGTGGGCGGTTAGCTCAGTTGGTTAGAGCACTGCGTTGACATCGCAGAGGTCACTGGTTCGAGCCCGGTACCGCCCACCACTTCCAAACTAGGCTATCTTTCGCTTCTTTTTACGGCGTTTGGGGTTTATTTGTATCGAGCACACTTTGAACTCAGGGATTTTGGCCACCGGGCCGAGTTGCTGACCGTTGGTGAGGCGGGCTCTCAAACCCCATTCTTGACAAGACGGGGATAGCATTATAATATTTCCGATGCGGCTGGAAATTATCCAGTTTTGGTCTGCTACTGGCGTATATTGTATTGACAAAGTGGGGGGCGGTTATTTATACTCTCACAGTAACCAAAATTTGACGAACGCTCTGGATATCTTTGGGCGCTGTTCTAGGGGGTAGGAGAAGTTTTTCGGCAGCGCTAAACACGTCTCATTAAAGGGGCTAGATGCATTGACAACTGCCACAACGAGGTGTATCATTCTGGCAAGGTCGATTTGCCCGAAAATAGCCACGTGCAACGCTGAGAGTTTACTAAGAAGCCGAACTGATATCGTTATATAGATATCATTTGTCAAAGAAGAGGGGGGTGAGATATGTGAGATTTTTTGGTAACAAAAGGCAAGAACATCCTTGAAACTCAAGAAAGGAGAGACAAATGAGCAAGAAGATATTGATTATATTCTCGGTGATAGTATTACTGGTCGGCGGCTTGTTCGTTGCTTGTGATGAAGAAGACGATGACGTTAATGGTAACGGGGAACCCCCGGTAACCAAAGACGAAATCATCTTTGGCGGGTCAAGACCTATTACCGGAGGCAATGCTATTTGGGAAGAGGTGGGGTTCGGGCCACTCTACAGGCTGTGGATTAGTGAGGTCAACGCCGCCGGCGGGCTGTATATTGCCGAGTATGGCACAAGCTTACCTATAGTGTATGAAGGCTACATATATGACGACACCTCTGATATAGGCACGATGACCCGACAGCTGGAAAGATTGATGACGGTGGATGAGGTTGACTTTGTCCTTTCCCCCGCTTCCACGGCTTCGCTTTTTGCCGGCGCTCCCATATTCAGTAAGTACGAGTATGTAATGCTGTGTGCCGAGGGCGGTGCCACCTCCATTGAAGATCAGCTGTACGCTCTGCCTTACTTCTTTGGCGTCTTGAATTACTCCAACCGCTACCAGCTGCCGGTTTTCGCTGACCTTTGTCTGGAACTGGGCATTGATGAGGTGGCGATGATCTGGATCCAAGACCTTCACGGCATAGAGTATGCCGGTGTGGCGGCTACAGAATTTGCAAATGCCGGAATTGAGGTGCTGATGTCTAAGAGCGTCCCGCCGGACGTTAGTGACGTCTCGCTACTCTTGCTGGAGGCTCAGGCGTCCGGAGCCGATGCCTTGTGCATGTTCGCCTATCCCGATCAGAACTTCCTCATTATTGGGACCATGATAGGTATGGGCATTAACTTCGACGCCATTCTGGTCGGCCCTGGGGGCAATATCTCTGCTTTACCAGGCATTTTTGGTCCTAATATAGAGGGATTAATGTTTGAAGGTGCCTGGAACTGCAACTCTACTCCAGGAGCCCAAGCATTCTGTGATTTATTCGACTCCGTCTATCCTCCGGGAACAGGTGATTGGTGGGGCCATATACTCTATTGGGGTGGAGTACAATTCTTTGAGCAGGCTATCGTGGAGGCTGGCACCCTTGACAATACAGTAATAAGGGATGTCATGGCCACCTCTACCTTTGATACTGTCCTGGGACCCACCTGGTTCGATATGTTCGGTGACGGTGGCGGGCTCCTGGCCATTGAATGTCACGCCGGTGAGATCGGCCAGTGGCAAAACATGGTACCTGAAGTCATCGACCCTCCGAACCAATATGGGGAGAAACGTACTGCAGATCCTTGGTACCCCAAGCCTGATTGGCCAACAGAATAGCAGACAACTGAGTTTAGGAGTTTAACGGTAAATAGGAAGCAGGCTGTCTAAAGGGGTGTAAAGATAGCACCTGGGAGGGTGGTTATTTTCCCCCAGGACTTTTCCTGTGCCTTTTAGGCAGCCTGCGCCTATAATTCCCAAAGCCAGGAAGCTATTATTATGGAAACAGTCCTAAATGTAGCGGTTGCCGGTTTACTGCTGGGCGGCATTTTTGCCCTTATTTCTGTGGGTTTAAGCCTGCAGTATGGTGTTGCCCGGGTGCTGAACGTGGCTCACGGCGAATTTATTATGATCGGGGCTTTCGTCACCTGGGTGCTGTACACCGAGTTTGGCATTAACCCGCTGCTTTGTATGGTCATTGTCGGTCCGGCTATATTCGTAATAGGTTTTATACTTTATCGGACTATGTTCAACTATATTAGAATCAAGGCCCCGTCACCAGATGCCTTTGAGGGCAATTCTATTTTAGCCGCTTTTGGTCTCCTCTTCGTCATTCAATATATAGCTTTAACACTCTGGGGTTCTAATATACATGGCTATACTTATTTGGCTTTTCCGATCCATTTGGGGACGGTGACAATTGCCGCCAACCGCCTGGTAACCCTTGGCTTTGCCGTGGGCATAAGTTTTGTCTTCTATATCTTTCTGGCCCGCACTCGCCTGGGCAAAGCCATCAGGTCAGCGGCTCAAGACCCGGCAACGGCCAGCCTCATGGGGGTAAACATCAAGCGGGTGCTGGCTATATGCTTTGGACTTGGTGCCTTGATGGCTGGTATTGCCGGCGTACTGCTAAGCATGACCTACCCTGTTAATGCAAATATGGGTCTGCACTATACTATAATTGCCATCATTGTGGTCGTCTTGGGTGGGATGGGCAGTATTGTTGGCAGCTTTATCGGGGGTTTTATACTGGGTATCGTTGGCAGCATAGTAAGCTATTTTGACCCGGGTTTGGCATTGGTTGCCTACTATGCCATCTTCATACTCCTGCTGCTGGTAAGACCGAAAGGCATTATGGGAAAGTAGAGAAATGGATATTACCACATTTACCTCTAATAAAAAATTCTGGATATGGGGGATATCTCTTTTAGCAGTCTTAGCTGCGTTAGCTACTTTGCCCCAATGGCTCGGGTCTTATTACGTCATACTACTGAAGGACATCTTAATGCTCGTGCTTATCACCGTAAGCTGGGTTATATTCTCCGGTCCTACTGGTTACATGTCACTGGCTTCGGCAGCCTTCTTCGGGGTCGGCGTATATACTTCAGCTTTATTATTGCCGATGACGGGGGCGGTATTACCCCTGCTACTCGTTATCGTTATTGCTGGTCTAGTCAGTTTCATACTCGGTCTTCTCGCCGGCGCCCTGACCTTAAGGCTGAAGGGCATATATTTTGCGGTATTCACTTTCGGGCTCGTTTTGCTCATCCAGCGTTTTCTCCTCTGGTTTGAGATGAACATAACTCACACGCGAGGCCGATTCGTTCTCCTGGTTGAAGACAACACTATTTTTTACGTCATGCTGGCTATTTTCGTGGCGACACTGCTTACCGCCTACTTTATCCGACGCTCTAAGTTTGGATTAGCCCTGCAGAGTATCGGTCTGAATGAAGAAGCGGCGGCTCACAGCGGCGTTAATGTAACAAGGGTGAAGGTCATTACCTTTGCCATCAGCGCCGTTTTCATGGGGGCGGCGGGGGCAATCTACGCCACGAAATTGACATATATCGACCCATATATTGCCTTTAACCCCCTCTTTTCCTTCCTGCCGGTTTTAATGGCTATCTTTGGTGGCCTGGGATCATTTTATGGTCCTATAATAGGCGCGGCTCTTTTTTCCTACCTGCAGGAGTTCCTAAAAACCGAGTTTCCCTTTCAGTACATGATCATTTTCGGCCTCTTATTAATGGCAGTAATTGTATTCATGCCCAGAGGGCTGGTGGGACTGGTACAACGATTGTTGGCATCCTTAAAAGAAGGGCCTGAAGAAAAATCAACGCCGGGTTGGGCAATTATTTTCTGTTTGTTTGGTATTTTAGGCGGGCTAGTAGGTTGGTTCATTTTTAGAGAAAGACGAGGAGCAAGAGTTCTTCTCAAAGCTGGAGGTGTAGTAACCCTTATTGGAGGCGCGGCTTATTTACTTATGTTTCTTTTGACTCTTTTAGGAGGATTGGGAGGTGGTTATTTTTAGGAGAATTGGGAGGTGGTTATTTTGGGATATAATTATTATAGGAGTGAATTAAAAAAGTGGATGATACGAAAGTTGAGGAAAGGAGGTTCGGCGGAGCAGAATGCAAATACTTGAAGGTGAAAAGGTTACCAAGTATTTTGGCGGGTTAGCCGCAGTTTCCAATGTCGACTTCCATGTGGATAAGGGTGAGGTCTTTGGCCTGATTGGGCCTAACGGAGCGGGTAAAACAACGCTGTTTAACCTGATATCAGGGGCCTTTGTCCCGAAGTCAGGGGAAATAAAATTTAAGGGTAAAAAGATCAGCGGCTTAAAGCCGCATCGAATCTGCAGGATGGGTATGGCCAGGACCTTTCAGGATGTTAAAATTTTCGGCAATATGCCGGCGGTGGATAATGTATTGCTGGGCTCGTTATTCGGGACGCCAACCGGCATGTCGTCAGCAGCGGCGGCTAAGGAAGCTACGGAGTTATTGGATTTTGTCGGTTTGTCGGTACCCAGAGAGACCCCGGCTGGGGGCTTGACCCTGGTTGACCAGAAGCGGGTTGGAGTAGCCCGGGCTTTAGCCACCAAGGCGGACATGTTGTTGCTTGATGAGACGATGGCGGGCTTAACTCCTACCGAGACCGCCGAGGCTATGGAGCTGGTAACCAGGATTCGGGATAGAGGGGTTACCGTTTTTATGATTGAGCATGTTATGAAGGCGATTATGGGCGTTTGCGACCGAATTATGGTACTTCATCACGGCGAGAAGATTGCCGACGGAACGCCCAAGGAGATTGCTAACAGCAAGAAAGTTATTGAGGTATACTTAGGAGAGTAGGCTTATGCTGAAAGTTAGCAAGGTAAATACTTTTTACGACAAGGCTCAAGCCTTGTGGGATGTCTCTTTAAATATCGATGAGGCAGAAATAGTCGCTTTGATTGGAGCCAACGGCGCCGGTAAGACTACCCTGCTTAATACTATATCCGGTTTGCTGCGTCCAGCTTCAGGTAGTATAGAGTTCATGGGCCAGAGAATAGATGGGCTGCCACCTCACAACATTGTGGATATGGGTCTTTCGCATATACCTGAGGGGAGAAGGCTTTTTACCGATATGTCGGTGCATGAGAACCTGGAGATGGGGGCTTATCCCTCTAGAGCCTGGAAGGGCCGGCAGGAGACGTTGGAGCGGGTGTACCAGTCTTTTCCCATGCTGAAGGAGAGAGCGGGGCAGCTGGCCAGGACGTTGAGCGGAGGCGAGCAGCAGATGCTGGCTATGGGGAGGGGTTTGATGCCCAAGCCGAAGCTTTGCATGTTTGATGAGCCGTCGTTTGGTCTGGCACCGATGTTAGTATTGGAAGTTTTCCAGGTCATACAGTCTCTGCGTGAGCAGGGAATTACCATCTTACTGATTGAGCAAAACGTTCGACGTACCCTGGAGATAGCTGACCGGGCCTACGTGCTGGAAAACGGGCGCATTGTCCTTGAGGGAAGCTGCAAGCAGCTCCTGCAGGAAGACCTGGTCAAGAAAGCCTATCTGGGGCTTTAGCCCGACTGGTTATGATATTTGTGGTGGGGTGGGGCTATTATCTCTTTAGCGTTGGTTATATCCGTGAAGGGTTTAAGCAGTAGGGGAGATATTTTTCTCCAAGGATTGCTGGTACAGCCACAGGTACTTTAAGAAAATTTGGTATGCTTCCAGAAAACCGTTAGATGCCCTGGGCTCTCGCCAGCCAGGGCATATAGCTTCTCTGGAAAAGGTAAATTGAGGGAGGTGCCAACGGGGTCAATATATTAAGGCTAGTCGACGAAGGAGCTTAAGTAAGGTTAAGGAGGTAAAAGAAAATGGCAGCAGACTTAGCTAATATATTAGCTGATTTGAAGGAACAAGAGGCTCTTAAGATTGTTAAGGATAGATTGGGTGCTGGGGAGGATGCCCTCAAGATTCTGAACGATGCCCGAAAGGGCATGGAAGTCGTGGGCAAGCGCTTTGCCGAGAGCCAGTATTTCATCCCTGACCTGGTGTACTCAGGGGAAATACTGAAGGCGATAAGCGAGCTGGTTAGGCCCAAGCTGACCAAGACGGCGGGAACCAAGAAGCTGGGTAAGGTTGTTTTCGGCACTGTTGCCGGCGATATACATGACATCGGCAAGGACATCGTCGTCTTTATGCTTGATGTTAACGGCTTTGAGGTCCACGACCTGGGCGTGGATGTGCCGGCACAGAAGTTTGTTGACAAGATAAAGGAGAGCGGCGCCCCTGTTGTCGGCTTGAGCGGCTTTCTCTCCCTGGCTTTTGATTCCATGAAACAGACTATAGAGGCTATACAGAGTGCTGGCTTGAGGGACAAGGTAAAGGTCATGATTGGCGGTGGTCAGATTACTGAGGAGGTAAGAAAGTATACCGGCGCTGATGCCTTCGGTAAAGACGCCATGGCTGGCGTATCTCTGGCCAAGAAATGGATAGGCGCTGGGTGATAATCGTCAACAGAGAAGGTGCAGGAGGTAATAAAACATGGAAAAGCAATGGGCAGAGATGACATCGGACGAAAAACAGGAAGCGCTGTTTGGGAGATGGCTTTCGCCGAAAGACCACGAGGGGAACGACCTCAAATTCCAGAGCCCCCAAGCCGCCAAGGCGTACAAGGAGAGAATAACCAGGCTAAAAGACGCTATGCAGATGAAGACGCCGGATAGGGTGCCGGTCATTCCACTCCCCAGCTTCTTCCCCGCTTTCTATTCCGGTTTTACCCCGCAGGAAGTCATGTACGACTACGCCAAATGCGCCCAGGCCTGGAAGAAATTCGTTGTCGACTTCGCCCCGGATGCGCAGATGGGCTGTGCCGCCCCTGGCTCGGGCAAGTTCTTTGAAACCCTTGACTACAAGTTATATTCCTGGCCGGGCCATGGGGTAGCGCCTGAGCATAGCTACCAGGCTAATGAAGGCGAGTACATGACGGCCGATGAGTATGACGCCCTGATTGATGACCCTTCTAATTTCTTCAGCAATAGCTACCTGCCGCGTGTCTTCGGCAAATTAGAGGGTTTCCGGATGCTCCCGATGCTCCCCGGCATACTCGAAATATACGGTGTTGCCTTTAACTTCATACCCTTCGGTTTGCCTCCCGTTCAAGAGACCTATAAGGCTCTTTTTGATGCTGGCGCCGAAGCCCTGAAATGGGCCGGAACGGTGGGCGGCTTTGACGGTGAAATGGCATCGTTAGGCTACCCGGCGTTCATGGCCGGCTTTACCAAGGTGCCGTTTGACGTAATCGGTGATACCCTCAGGGGCACCAGGGGGGTAATGCTGGACATGTACCGCTGCCCCGATAAGCTCATCGAAGCCATGGAGAGACTAACGCCGCTTATGATTAAACTGGGGGTTGGCATGGCCCAGATGAACGGAAAACCCCTCGTCTTTATGCCCCTGCATAAGGGCGCCGACGGCTTCCTCTCCGATGAGCAGTTCAAGAAATTCTACTGGCCCTGCTTCAGAAAGGTCATGTTGGGCTTAATCGCCGAGGGTTGCATCCCCTTCCCGGTGGCCGAAGGCGGCTACAACTCACGCCTGGATGTTATCACAGACCTGCCCAAGGGTAAGACGGTATGGATGTTCGATACCACCGATATGGCTAGGGCTAAGAAAACAATCGGTAAGGTTGCCTGTATAATGGGCAACATGCCCACCGATTTGTTAGCCCTGGGCACACCCCAGCAGGTGCAAGACCGCGCCAAGAACCTCATCGACAGTTGCGCCGCGGGCGGTGGCTATATGATGAGTAACGGCGCCTTCTTCGACCATGCCAAGCCTGAGAACATCAAGGCTATGGTCGATTTCACCAAGCAGTACGGCGTATACAAATAGGCAGCCAAAGGGCGTAAGATGGTAGTGCCCCGGGGTTAGCCTGCTGGCTTTGGCCAGGGGTAAGACCCCGAGGGAGAAGAATATGCCCGTAATCCGCGATATCCCCCTGAGCTTGAAGTACACCGAGGAAGTGCTACGCCGGCAGGGATTGGGTGGGGGGGCTAGAGTCAGGAATGAGATAAAGAGCCTTATTCTGGAACTGCTAGCCAGTGTCAAGAAAGGGCATCTCCTGGAGCCGGCGGTTGCCTATGAATACTACCCTATAACCGGCATGATCCCCAGCCAGATATCGCTGGGGGGTGATAAGGCGATACAGGCCCCGTTACTACCGGCAACCTTCCCCGAGGCGAAAGAGCTTATCGTTCTCGTCGGCACCATCGGCCCCAAGCTGGAGAAACAGGTAACCGACTACAGTAAAAGCGGCGGGGCTCTGCGCGGGATGGTTCTGGACGGCATCGGCACCGCCGCCGTGGACATGCTGATTCAAGAAGCCCTAAAGTCTATCGCTGGTGAGGTTTCCTCGCGTGGCTATGAGATAAGCAGCCCGGTTAACCCGGGTATGCCCGGTTTTCCCATTACCGAGCAGTGGAATCTACTTGAACTGGCACCAGCCCAGGAAATCGGCGTCAGCCTTTCCTCTTCAGGAGTACTGATTCCCCGCAAGTCAACCTCTATGGTCATCGGCATTGGTCCCAAGATGATAAGATGGACGCAGGCTGAAGTCTGCCAGCGCTGTAGCCTGAAGGAAACCTGCCTCTATAAGGTTATACCCTGAGGGCTACTGCTAAAGGGGGCTACTCATGCTGCTACTTTATTTCCAGCCGGCTTGATGTGGCTGACTCGATAAGCGTGCAGAAGCGCTCTACCAGCTCGGGGTCAAACTGGGTTCCGGCACAGCGCCTTAGCTCTTCCAGCGCCTGTTGGGCTGATTGCTGCTTGCGGTAGGGGCGGGGGGAGGTCATGGCATCATAGGCATCGGCTATGGCCAGGATGCGACCTTCTAGGGGGATACTATCGCCTTTTAGACCGGAGGGGTAGCCCTTGCCATTATAGCGTTCGTGGTGGTGCAGGATAGCCGGCAAGCAGTTAATCAGGTCAATGATGTGCCTGAGTATCTCTACACCGAGCTTGGGGTGGATTTTTACCGGCTCCCATTCCTCATCGGTTAGCGGTCCTTCTTTGCTGAGTATAGAATCGGGTATGCCGACCTTGCCTATATCGTGGAGCAGGCTGGCGGCGCGAATGGTGGCGATTCTGTCCTGGGGCAGGTCGAGCGCCTCAGCCATGGCTACCGAATAGTCGCTGACTTTTCTGGAGTGGCCGTAGGTGTAGTGGTCCTTGGCGTCAACGGTGGCGGCCAGGGCGTAGATAATACTTAGGGCTCTTGGCCTCGTCTCAAGCTCGGCGCTTATATTGGGCGTTTCTGGTTTGTCCAGGTCCGAGGATAGACAGGTCCTGTTTCTCCCCGCTTGTTTCGCCCAATAGAGGGCAGCATCGGCGCGGGCGATGATTTCCTCTTTCATAACGCCGTCGGCTGGCCAGCTGGCGATGCCCAGGCTGACCGTTATCGGCATGGTTCGGGAGCTTGTTTTTGACTCTATCGTTTTGCGCATACGCTCAGCCACCTTGGCGGCGGCGTCAATCCGCGTCTCGGGCAGGATAATGGCAAATTCCTCGCCGCCATAGCGGAAAGACAGGTCTATATTCCTGATTGAGCTCTCAATGTACCTCCCGATTTTGCGCAGCACGTCGTCCCCGGCCAGATGCCCGTAGATATCGTTATAGGCCTTAAAGAGGTCTATATCCAGCATTATCAGGGAGAACATACTGCCGAAGCGAGAGCCCCGGGCAATCTCCTGCTCCAGGCGTTCGTGAAAATGGCGGTGATTATAGAGGCCGGTCAGCCCGTCGGTGTTAGCCCTTATTGTCGCCTGGGCGTAGAGCCGCGCGTTTTCAATAAGGATGCTTGCCTGGCTGGCCATGCCCACTACCAGTTCTATATCTTCATGGGAGTAGATGATGCCCTCTTGTTTTTTGCCTAAGGCGAGAATGCCAATCAGCCTGCCCCCAGTCTTAATCGGGCACAGGATTTCCATTTCTAATTTAGCCAGATTCTCCTTCTCTGCCTGCCATAACCCCTTGAGTTCGGGGTGGTTATCAATCTGCCTCAGGTCAATGGGGTTAGCTTCTTTCTCCAGCAGGGTTACTATCGGGTTGTCAACATTAAATCTGAGTTTCTCGTTTGACTCTCCTTTCACTTCGGGGTAGGTGAATTGGGTGGTGAAATCGCCGCTGTTAACATCCTCAAATAGCAATTTGGCGTGCTTGATATTTAGAGCCTTGGTTACGGCGGGTAGCATTTCGCTGGCCAGTTCATCCAGGTCGATGATATTACCCATCTTCTTACTGAAGGTGAGTAGCGACTGGCGGTACTGATAGGTTTCCCGATAGAAGATACGGTCTATCAGTTGTTGAATGAGATGCCTTAGCGGGCCAGCCAGCAGTATCAACAGGATGGCGAGACCGGAGGCAATTAGTAAGATAAGAAAAACTGGCTGGTCGGGGAGGAACCTTTGCCCCAGTAATACGGCGCCGCCATAAACGCTAACCAGACAGACTATTACCAGTAAGTAGGTCAGTCCCCTCCGCGCCACCAACCTGATATTGAGCAGCTGGTATCTCTGGATGGCATAGGCAATTATTAAGGCATTAGCCAGGTTGCCCAGATGGTCGGTGGGTAAGCCGGCTAAAGCCGGGGTAAAGTGGGTAATATAGGTTGCCGCCATGGCTATACCTGAGCCGACGATTAGATACAGCGTTCTATTACGGTCGGTGGGGTCTGTTGAGCTGCGATACCTGTTAATTAGCATCAGCATGGCGGCAAGGAGGAAGGGGAAGAGGATGCTGCCTATAATATAGGGCCAGGGCCCAATATCATGGTGGAGGAAGCCGTTGACAAAATAGGCGCTCTTAACGATGTTACCACTAAGGCTAAATCCCAGAACGGCTAGAACAAGCGCATATCCGATGTATAAGCCTATACCGCCTGGCTTATTGTTGTAAGCCCTGACGAAGTGGTAATAACAAACGGCTACCCAGGGAATGGCGGCGATAACCATCGAGTTCCAGAAGAGTAAATGTGAGGAGGAAGGGTTATACACTAGCATAAAGGAGGTAAAGCTCCAGATAGCGGAGGCGGAAAGAAATAGAGCAAATACCTTATCTGCCCGTCTTCTAGCTTGCTGTAGGACCAGCACGACCAAGGCGGCAAAGGTAAAGAAGCTAATGAGCGGTATTATAGCCCATAAATTCATTGTGGAGTTCTTCCCCGATACCCGATATGGCTATAAAAATAGCCATTATGTACCATTATGTATTAATATAGTCAATTATAGTCATTATGTCTTATGGCTACAGGGTTGTCAATAGGAATATCGGGTGGGCATTTGGTAGGGTAAGGGTGGGGGTGGGCGGCTATTCTGAGTACCGGCGGAAGATGAGCACCGAGTTATGACCGCCGAAGCCGAAGGAATTGGACATGGCAGTCTTGACCTTAACCGGACGTGCCTTATTAGGCACATAGTCCAGGTCGCACTCGGGGTCGGGGTGGGTGAGGTTTATCGTTGGCGGCACGATGCCATTATTTATGGCCAGAACGCATATTATCGCCTCAATACTGCCAGCTGCCCCGATAAGATGGCCGGTCATGGATTTGCTGGCTGAGACGGGAATATGGTAGGCATCATGTCCATTGCCGTTAAATACGCTTTTAATGGCCCGGGTTTCAGTTCGGTCATTAAGCAGGGTAGCTGTGCCGTGGGCGTTAATATAGTCAATATCGCCGGGGTTGAGGCCGGCCTTTTTCAGGGCCAGCCTCAGGGCCCTGGTGGCGCCCTCGCCTTCAGGCGAGGGTTGGGTGAGGTGAAAGGAGTCGCTGGTGGCGCAATAGCTGGCGATTTCAGCCAGGATAGGAGCGCCGCGCTCAGCGGCGTGGTCGGCATCTTCAATGACCAGAACGGCGGCGCCTTCGCCCAGGACAAAGCCGTCACGCTTGGCGTCAAACGGTCGGCAGGCCGCTTTTACCCCGTTATTACTGGTTGATAGGGCATGGAGGGAGTTAAAGGCGGCAACGATGAGAGGGACGACGGGCGCTTCGGCGCCGCCGGCTATCATCGCCTTGGCGTCACCGGCTTTAATCACCTGATAGGCTTGCCCGATGGCGTCAGTGCCGCTGGAGCAGGCTGAAGATGGTGAGTAGCTTAAGCCCTTGGTGCCCAGTACCAGGGAGACCTGTACCGAGGGGGCGTCGCCGGTCATGGTCGGTGCCAGAATAGGGCTTATCCGTCTGGGACCAGCTTCGTTTAATATCTTAAGCTGTTCCGAGATGGAGAGTAGCCCACCAACGCTGCTACCGATGATAACGCCGGTCTCCTCAGTATTGCCGTTATCCATCTTCAAGCCCGATGATTCTACCGCCTGGAGACTGGCGGCTACGGCAAACTGGGTGAAGCGGTCCATACGGTGGGCTTCTTTGCGGCTGACATAGACCATGGGGTCAAACCCCTTGACTTCGGCGGCAAATTTAGTCTCAAAGGGCGTCGGGTCGAAGCCGGAGATATAATCAACCCCCGATTTACCGGCAATGAGGGCTTCCCACATATCGGGCACGTTGAGCCCGACGGGGCTGATAGCCCCGACACCGGTGACGACTACTCGTCGGCCATTATGATTTATATCCGTTGTCATCATTTCAATTTACTTTAAGACGCTTTCCGGTTCCTTTCCTTTTTTCTGGCTGGCTGGCTACTGGCGTCTCGGTACCGTCGTTGACCAGGCAATCTATTATGCCGTCGGAGGGGTTGATGTGCGGCGGCTTGAGGTGGGCCAGGTCGGCACCAGCCGCCTGCTGCCTTTCCATATAGCCCTGGAAGGCATTTTCGGGGAGTATGGTAACCTCTAACGGTCTCAAGCCCAGAAATGATTCCAGGTCGGCATAGGGGGCATCCAGCCTTTTCAGTTCGCGGTGTACCGATTTGGCTATCTGTTCCTCGGTAACATGCCCGTTTTCTCCGAGCTCAAGATAGAGGTGCAATATTGGTTTTTCCTTGAGCTCCTTGCGTACCGTCCACTCTTTATAGGCTACCCCTGAGTTCTCTATAGCCTGCCAGATGACCTTTTCCGTCAGTCGGGTGAAACCGGCGATGTCAATCATGTCGTCTACCCGGGCGTGAAATGTCATCTGGGGGATGTCTATATCGAGCTTTTCGTTGCGCAGCGCTGTTACCTTAATCATATCGCCCAGCTTATACCTGATGAGCGGTCCCCCGTAGAAGTTGGTAATGACCAGCTCGTACCTCTCTCCGGGCTCAATCTCGTTCAGGAGCAGGGTTTTGGGCTGGTAGAAGGGGTCGTCCCTGGATTTCAGGCTTTCTTCTTCAGGAATAAACTCCAGGAAGTTAAGATGAGGGATGAAGGTCATGCCCTGGTAGTCCCAGGTCTGGGTGGCGATGATTATGCCCTCGGTGCCGCCGTAGACATCCAGGGGATACCTTCCCCACATCTCCTTGACCTTCTCCCTGAATACTGAGCCATCTGAGCCGGTGGAGACCAGCCCTTTGAGCTTCCAGATGTCCCTGGGTAGCATGGGGCGGCGAGCCAGTTTGCTCTTAATCAGTCCTTTCAGCAGCCGGGCTAGAGTCTTGGGCTTACCCAGCAGCGGTTTAATATCTATCTTCTGGTTTCTCTGGCTGAAGCGTCCGCCAATAGCTACCAGTACGCTGGAAAGGGCGAAAAACAGGTCCAGCCCCTCGGATAGCGCCATTTTGAAACCGAGCTGTAATCTGTCTTCAAAAGACATGTCCTCGGCGGCCTTTACCGGTGGCAGAAAGTCAAACAACTCATGGGGGGCGGCGTGGATTAGCGCGCCGGTGGTGTAGGGTGGGGGGGCTAGAGCGTAAAGGAATTTGTCCTTTCTCTTGTAGTTAATTTCGCCCTTATGCTGGCAGCAGGCGAAGGCTAAGCAGGCGAAGAGCAGTGAGCGCAGTTCGGCAAACTGCCGGGCGGTAACCGGGACCCACTTGAAAGGATACTCGCCTGACCTGCCTGAGGTGTGTTGCCAGAACAGCGGTTTTTGGGGTAGGGCACGCTCGTTCTTGGTTAACAGGAATGGTTCGTAATCAGCATAGGTGGTCAGCGGCACCTGCCGGCGGAATTCCTCCACCGTCTCCGGCTCGGCGCCCTGCATGATACTTCTGCCCAGCTTGCACCTTTTGAGCAGTTCTAGCTGCTCCAGGAGCAGCCGCCGCTGAATCCTCATGAAATCCTCTAGACTCAGGTCAATAAAGCTGCAGCACCTTTGCCATAGCTCTTCATTTCTACCCCGGAGGAGTAATTCAGCTTCTGTAGTCATTCTAGTCCCTCCTTTGGTTATTTCAGTTTCCAGTCTGCTTTAATGAATTAATGAAGGCGCTTATGCTCCGCCGGTTGGGGATGAGCATTGGCGTCTGGCGCCTGTAATTGTCATAGCCGGCAAACATCCTGCCCAGGAAGAAGCGGTCCTGAATAGCCACTAACAGGATATCCAGCAAGACCCATATCGGAAGGGCGATGAGGAGCAGGCTCGACCTTGAGACCAGAATCAGTGCCAGCAGGAACAGGATAAGCCAGTGCATCCACGGGTGGCGGACGAGGGCATAAAGCCCGCTGGTGACCAGCCTCCCCCCGACGCCGGTGGCGACATAGGTCTTGCCGAAGGGAAGGTTGATAAACAGGGAGTAAATGAGCATAAAGAGGAAAACCGGTAGCAAGCCCCAGCCCAGCCAGGTTGACCAGACGGGCAGTGACAGCTTATCCGGAGCCAGGCATACCATTATAATGGAGAAGACCAGTAAGCCGTTGCCGACCAACAGGGCGAGTGGTTTTATGCCTGGAATCCTTTTCATGGAGACGATGTCAAGGAGGTGTATTGTCAGGAAACCAAGGCTGCCTAGAACTATATAAATCATTCCCGCGCTTTCCTCTGCCTTTATGCCGATTTCGTCAGATGACGAATTAATTACTCTGACTATGGCAGATTGTGCCCGCGAGGGGAAGGTACAATGTTCTAGTACAATGTTCTACTCCGGTGGGGCGATAAAAAAAGGCCCCTTCTCCAGTGAGAAGGGGGTTCAACTTGCGGCTTAAGCGCGGCCGGTTATTTCCATTTAATCTTGGCTTCTTTGCTCTCGCCTTCAGAGTTCAGGTGATTTTCCAGCTCCTCCAGCTTGCTGCTTAGCTCTTCAAATTCGGCTTTTGGCGATTGTTTGCCCAGCTCAAGGCCGTAGCTAACAAAAAAGTCAAGGCAGCTTTTAAGCAGGCTCTTTATATCCTGCTCAAAAGCCTGAATCTCTTCCCTGGTGACGTAGTGTTGTTTCTTGGCCGCTTCTTTTAGTTGACCGTCAATTAAAGAAAGAATCTCTTCTCTGCCAGCCTGCTGTTTCTCGGTGCCGTCTCCTTTTAGCTGGTTCTCAATCAAGAAATTGATGAATTCAGCCTGGCTCAAGTCTCCGCGGTTATCATCAATCTTCTTGATAACCTCCGCTGGCAGTATCAGCATTCTTTTTTCGGCCATGTAATCTCTCCCTTAAAAGGTCATTCCTCCTCGGTTAGCTCAAGCATCTCCAGGATGCCCTCTATATTTCTTAGCAGCCTTAAGCCTTTCCTGGTCACCCTGTAGGTCACCACGGGATTGCCCACCGTCACTTTGGTTATAAGCCCCAGTTGCAGCATGAAGGCGAGATATTTTTGTAGCTGGCGATAGCTCATATTGGCGCTGTACATTATCTCGGTCTTGCCAGCTTCACCCAGCCTTAACATATCGGCTATTACTTCTATGTTTGACCTTCGGCGTTCTAACTTCATTGTGTACCTACCGTCTAGTACTATAGGGCTATATCCTATCCTACGTCAAGGGGAGTTGTCAAGAGGCTAGCCATAATAGAATGACTAAAATAGCCCCCGATACCAGCTTAAGATGCTATTTCCCCAGAGCAGGGTGACTATGGTGGCTATGGCCAGGAAGGGGCCGAAGGGGATAGCCTCCTTGCGCTTCTTTATCTTGAACACCAGCAGCAGCACCGCCACCACCCCGCCCAGAATTACCCCTATAAGCAGGGCGACAAAGACCAGAGGGAAGCCGGTAACCAGGCCTATCAGAGCCGCCAGCTTGACGTCGGCCCAGCCCATCCCCCCTCTGGAGACGATAACTATGAGCAAGAATAACGCCAGCATGATGCCCCCGCCCGCCGCCGCCCTGCCGATGAAGGGGACTATCTCTATATCGGGGAGGAAGAGGCTAAAAGCAGCGCTGATAACTATCGCCGCGACTATGGCCGGGAAGACTATCTTGTTGAGGATAAGCCCTTTCTCCCAGTCAATGACCATGAGCACCATAAATATACATCTATAGAAGAGGGCGACAGCAAGCTCGATGCTTAAATTGTATTGCCAGCAGGCTAAGCCAAAAAGGGCGGCGGTGCTAATCTCTACCCAGAGTATTCGCTTAGGGATGGCTGCCCCGCAGTAGCGGCAGCGACCGCGCAGCCAAAGGTAGCTGAAGACGGGAATCAGGTCTTTTATGGCCAGGCGGCGGTTGCAGGCGGCACAGTGGGAGGGGGGGAAAACGAGTGACTGATTAGCGGGCAGGCGGTCAATACAGACATTGAGGAAGCTGGCTATGGTCATGCCGAGCAGGGCGAAAATAACGATAGGGATAGCTTCCATTATCCTCTATTTTGTCTGCTTCTAATGACAAAGTCAATAAGAGATATCTCCTTTCTAGTTAATTAGTACTGGTGGGGTAGTAAAACGGCTTCAGATGTGTTGACTTCTACTGCCTAGCCAACTATACTGGGCGTAGCTATTAGATAGCCTGGAGGAGGACATGGCAGAAGCGAGTAAGCCGGCAGGCAATGCTCCCCAAGCCGCCGAGACGAAGGGGGAGGAAAAGACAGCCAAACTGGTGGCAGAGATGCTGGCGGGGAGGGTTGTTGATATTAAGCCCGAGCTTGACTTCAGCAGCGAGCTGGGCTTTAGCTATCCGGTTGTGGAGGAATTGTTAGGGGTCAAGGGCCAGGACGTGGTATCAATTCTGGAGCCCCTGGTTGATAAAGGGGCGCTGGTCAGGGAGTTCTTTGACAGGATTCTGCGCTGTCCCCAGTGCCGCTCGGTAAGTTTAAGGCCGTCTAACTGCTGCCCTAAATGCGGTTCCAGGAATCTGGCCCGGGGCAGGGTCTTTGAACACCTCTCCTGCCACTTTATCGGGCTGGAAGACGAGTTTGTTAACAACGGCCGGTATATATGTCCCAAGTGCGGTCTGGAGCTGCGGATTAGCGGCGGTGACTACCAGAGCCTGGGCTTGATGAGCAAGTGCCGTGATTGCTATGAGATATTCGGCCAGCCGGAGATACAGTGGCGCTGCCTGAAGTGCAGCGCGCTTACCCCCCAGGATAGCATTAACGAGGTAAACATTTATTCGTATCGTTTTAATGAGACCAGGAGAGAGTGGCTGGAGTTTGAGGTCAAGCCCAAATCGCAGTTGATAGAATTTTTGAAGCGGCTCGGCTACGAAGTCAGGGAAGATGCTGTGGTGAAGGGGAGGTCGGGAGCGGAGCATAGAATAGATATACTGGCCACCAAGGACGATGGCATCGTTGTCCATGATATCGCTATCGGCATTAAGGTAGCCGGGGGTGAGATTGGGCTGGGGGAGGTATGCGACTTTGATGATAAAGCCTATGATAGCGGCATTCATGATAAGGTCTTGGTTGTCCTCCCCGGGCTGCGTAATGAAGCCGAGAAGTTTGCCAGCCAGCAGAGGATAAAGGTGCTTGAGGCCAGGGGGCTGGAGGCAGTGCTGGCCAGTAGTGATGCCAAGCCCAGCGCCAAAGCGCCAAGAGAGCCTTTTGGATTCAAGTCTAAGTCACATCTTATAGAATACCTGAAGCGGCAAGGCTACCAGGTGAAGGAGAACGCCAAGGTTGACGGCCGCTCCGGCGCCACCCACAAGATAGACATACTGGCCACCAAGGATGACGGCATTGTCGTCCATGATGTCGCTATCGGGGTTGAGGTGGGGCAAGAGCCGATAGGACTGGATAAGTTGTTTGCCTTCGATAATAAAGCCTACGATATCGGCATTATGGATAAGGTCTTTGTTGCCGTCCCCGCGCTGGCTAAGGAAGCCAACCAGTTTGCCCAGAGGCAGAGAATCAAGGTCTTTGAGGCCAGGGAACTGGAGCCCTCCAGCTAGCCCTTTTTGGCTCAACAATTATTACTTTTACTAACCGCCTTTTTACGCCCATCAACCCCTACTAATGGACCATCGGCGCCAAAAACTCCCCAAAACTAGCCCTATATTACTATAGGTTACTATTGCTAATCATTACCAATGGACTATTGACCTTAACAGGCACGAATAATATCATGAATATACCTAATAACAAGAAGGAGGCGAAAAATGAAGATGAGGAGGCTGACTAGGGGCTTTCGCAAGAGCGAGAAGGGCTTCACGCTCATTGAACTGCTGGTAGTAATTGCCATCCTGGGCATAATCGCTGCTATAGTGGTGCCTAACTTTGGCAACTTCTTCGGCAGAGGCCAGACCGAGGCGTGTA
>JAUWXS010000045.1 GCA_030616265.1 Dehalococcoidia bacterium | reverse complement strand
CTTGAAGAGCTTGATCAGCCGGGCTCTCATCTTATCGGTGCCTATTTTGCCGTCCAGCCTCTTCTGGCTGATTTCCTGCCACAGGCGGTTTCCATAGAGCCTGTTTATCGAGGCCTGGCACTCGGGGCGGGTCAGGTTGCGCAATAGAGCCATCTCCAGGGGAAATAGTATTAACAGCTCTATCTTATGGCCCTTCCAGTCCTTGCCGTGGGCGGCCAGTTTTCTGATTGTCGACCAGCGCAACTGCCGGTAGCCCGGGGGGTTGATAAGGGCAAAGCTAGATGCCGAGCGGGGGATAGGGTCGAAAGCCTGCTGGAGGACCTTTTCGTTGACGCAGTTGCCGGTGATTATCTTTACATCGGTATCGTAGGGTGCCGTTAACTGTCTCAGACTCTCGGCGTCCCGGCTGTCTCTGGCGATAAGTATGTAGCCATCGAACTTTCTCTTGGTGGCCAGCGCCCGCAGCGCCGAGTCTTCAATGACGCAGTCGGTGCCCTTGCAGATGCATTTGCCGCCGCTGGCATAGAGCTCCAGGTAGCAGTAGCGGTCTTTGCCCAGCGTGCCGGTGTAGGCTTCGATATAGTCGGCGAAGCACTCCAGCTTGTGGCAGACCCACTTTCTAATCGGTTTCAGGCTCTTCTCGGCTATGTTTGGCTTGTTCATTCTATTGCTTCAGGTTATAAAAGGCACCCGTTCCGGCAAAGCTGCCGTTTTCCCCCAACTCCTCTTCGATTCGGAGCAGGCGGTTATACTTGGCGGTGCGCTCGGAACGGCAGGGGGCGCCAGCTTTGATTAGTCCGGTATTCAGGCCCACCGCCAGGTCGGCGATGGTGGTGTCTTCGGTCTCGCTGGAGCGGTGGCTTACCACCGCCGTCCACCCCGCCTGCTGCGCCATCTTGATGGCGGCGATGGTCTCGGTGAGGGTGCCTATCTGGTTGAGCTTGATGAGGATGGAATTGGACGCCTTCATCTTTATGCCACGGCTCAACCGCTCGACATTGGTAACATAGAGGTCGTCGCCGACTAGCTGGACTTTATTGCCCAGTTTCTGGGTAATCAGTTGCCAGCCTTCCCAGTCGTCCTCGGCCATGCCGTCCTCAATGCTGATGATAGGGTAGGCGGCTGCCCACTTGACATAATAATCTACCATCTCTTTGGTGCTGAGGGAGACGCCTTCTCTGGCCAGGATATATTTCCCGTTTTTATAAAACTCGCTGGCGGCGGGGTCTAGAGCGATGAAGCAGTCCTTGCCCGGCTTGTAGCCGACTTTTTCCATAGCGGTCAGGATGGCTTCTATCACCTGCTTGTTGGAGGGTAGGGAGGGGGCGAAGCCGCCTTCATCGCCGACGTTGGTGTTCAAGCCTTTGTCTTTAAGCACCTTTTTTAAAGAATGATAAATCTCGGTAGCCATTTGCAAAGCCTGGCTGAAGCTCTTGACTCCGGCCGGCACCACCATGAACTCCTGAAAGTCGGTGGAGCCGGCGGCGTGTTTGCCGCCGTTGAGAATGTTGAGCATGGGAACGGGCAGGGTGTAGCTGTCGTCCCCACCCAGGTAGCGGTACAATGGCATATTAAGTGAATTAGCCACAGCGTGAGCTACAGCCAGCGATACCCCTAGAATGGCGTTAGCCCCCAGGCGCGACTTGTTGACGGTGCCGTCGAGCTCTATCAGCTTCCGGTCTAAAGCGGGCTGGTCTTCAGTCGACATGCCTGTTATAGCCTGGGCGATGTCTTTATTGACATTGGCTACCGCCTTGAGCACTCCCTTGCCGCCGAAGCGGGACTTGTCGCCGTCTCTCAACTCCACGGCTTCGTGCTGGCCGGTGCTGGCACCCGATGGCACCGCCGCCCAGCCCGTAATGCCGTCGTCCAGCTTTACCTCGACCTCAAGGGTGGGATTACCCCTGGAGTCCAGGATTTCCCGGGCTTTGACGCTGTCAATCTTGGTCATTTATTCTCCCGACTCCTTTGTTATCATTTCAAGGGCTTTGTCCACCGCCTCGGTGGGGCTTTGGGCTGAAATGATGGATTTGTCCTCGCGGCCGTTGCGGGCTATCGTCCAGGTGTTCAGGCCGATAACAGGGATGTCGCTCTGCAGGGCGTGGCTTATCTCGGAGAGGGTGCCGTAGTTGCCGCCGACGGCGATGACCGCCTGCCCCGATTTGACCACAGCCACATTTCTGGCGTAGCCCATGTTGGTGACGATGGGAATCTGGACATAGGGGTTGGCCGACTGCCGGTTATCCCCGGGCAGGACGCCGATGGTGGTGCCGCCTTCTGAGCTGGCTCCCCGGCAGGCTGCCTCCATAATTCCCCCCAGCCCCCCGCATACCAGGATAGCACCTCGTCTGGCCAGCTGGCGTCCCACCTCTTCGGCCAGGCGGGCTTCTGCTTTGCTGCACTGTCCACCGCCGATAACAGCGATGATTCTCGGTTTTTTGGTCATGCGTATAGGGATTATAGCACCAGAGTTAGAATAAGGTAAAGGGATATTATGGGGAAACCACCACCCTTTTAAGGTAAAGAGGGGTAAACCCCTCTTAAACACCCCATAGGATTGAAAACCCGAAATGCGTTAGCTCCATATATTTTGGGGGGTTTTTAAGGGGGGCGAAGCCCCCTTTGAAAGACATTTGTGGGTAGGCTGGTGTGGGAAATAAAACCTGGGGGGTGGGGTGCTAATTAAACTTGTTCATGGCGGGGGTTAAGCCTTCGGTGAGCAGGCAGAGGATGGCTTCGCCGACCTGGGGGATAATCTTAGCGATGGCTTTCTTTTCATCGGGGGTGAAGTCGCTGAGGACGTAGGCAATAATGTCGTCTTCGCTGATTTCGGGCTTATCGGGCCGCCCGATGCCTACCCGAATACGGATAAAGTCTTGGCCGCCCAGCTTCTGGATAATGGAGTCAATGCCCTTATGCCCGCCTGAGCCGCTGCCGTGGCTGATGCGGATTTTAGCCAGGGGCAGGTCGAGGTCGTCGTTAATGACGATGAGGTCGTTGAGGTCTATGTTGAACTTCTTTATTAAACGGCTGAGCGAGTTGCCGCTATTGTTCATAAAGGTCTGGGGCCTGGCTAATACCAGCTCGTTATCAGCCACTTTGCCCGTGCCGATGCGGGCAAGGCCTTTTTTCTTATCGAATTTTATACCCTGAGTTTTGGCGAAGTGTCTAATGCAGATAAAGCCGATGTTATGGCGGTTGCGGGCGTAAGACCGCCCCGGATTACCCAGCCCGACGATTAACTTCATAGGGCTTTGCCCTCCAGAAGGCGGAGCAGCTTCTTTTCGTCAATCTGCTTGGTGCCCAGCTCTTGGGCTTTAGCCAGCTTGGTGCCGCCGGGCTCCTCGCCGACCACAAGGTAGGTTGTTTTTTGGGTGACATTTTCTTTAGCCGTGCCGCCTAAGTCTTTTATCTTTTCCTCGGCTTCCTGGCGGCTGAAAGATTCCAGCCGTCCGGTGATAACGAACTCCTTGCCGGCTAAAGGCATTTCTTCGGTTTTGGCCTTTTCTTTCAGCTTAACGCCAGCGTCTTTCAAGCCCCGAATGATTTGCTGGTTTTCCTCCTGGCGGAAGAAGGCGAGTATGCTATCGGCAATCTTGGGGCCGATGGCTTCGATTCTCATCAGCTCGACGCGGGAGGCTTTGGACAGCGTCTCGATGCTTCTAAAACGTTTGGCTAAAATCTCCGCCGTCTCACCGCCGATGTGGCGTATGCCTAAAGCAAAGATTACCCTTGCCAGCGGCCTGTTTTTGCTATCATCTATCGCTTTGAGTAGATTGTCGACGCTCTTTTCTCCCGTATTCTCTAATTTTAGGAGTTCGGCTCTCTTTTCCTCCAGCTTATAGAGTTCGGCGGCATTTTTGACCAGCCCGTGGTTAAAAAGGATAGCGCTCTGCGCTTCGCCGATGCCCTCGATATCCATTGCCCCCCTTGAGGCAAAGTGCTCGATGCGCTGTTGTGCCTGTGCCGGGCAGGAAGCATTAGAGCAGTAGTACATCACCTCGCCCTCAGGCTTAACGATGCTGTCCTTGCCACATTCGGGGCAGATGGGACGTCCTTTATCGTTTTTGGGCAGCCTGTCTAATAGACTAAACTCCTTTTCCTTTCCACTGCGCTTGCTGACCACCGGCCCCACCACCTGGGGTATCACCTCCCCGGCGCGCTGTATGACTACGGTATCGCCGACGCGGATGTCCTTGCGCCTGATGTCGTCCTCATTATGCAGGGCGGCCTGCTTGATGGTGACGCCGCTCACCGCCACCGGCTCTAAAACGGCGTAGGGGTTGAGGGTGCCCGTCCGGCCCACGCTGATTTCAATGCTTTTCAGGACGGTGGTGCCCTGAATGGCGGGAAACTTGTAGGCTACCGCCCACCTCGGCTCGCGGCCGACTTCGCCCAGCCGTTCCTGTAATTCAATCTGGTTTACCTTGACCACGATGCCGTCGGCTTCGTAGGGCAGGCTCTCTCTTCTCTCCACCCATTTTGTATAATACTCTTCAACCTCTTCAATGCTGTTAAGGAACTGGTTATCGGGGTTCACCTTGAAGCCGAGCGACTTTAGATATTCCATAGTCTCCCAGTGGGTGGGTGGGGTGGCTTTATCTTCGGCGTAGCCCAGCATATAGATATAGATGTCCAGCGGGCGTTTGGCGGTGATACGCGGGTCGAGCTGGCGCACCGAGCCGGCGGCGGCGTTTCTGGGGTTGGCGAAAAGGGGCAGCCCTTCTTTAGCCCGCTCCCGGTTCAGCTTTTCAAAGCCGGCCTTGGGCAAAAAGACCTCGCCTCGCACCTCGAATCGGGGTGGGGCGTCTCTGGGCACGGATAGGGGAATGCTCCTGACGGTCTTCAGGTTCTGGGAGATATCCTCGCCGCGCAGCCCGTCGCCGCGGGTAGCCCCGGTGGCGAATTGCCCGTTAACATAGGTCAGCGCCACGGCTAAGCCGTCAATCTTGTGCTCGCAAGTAAAGTCTAGCTTTTCGCCGCCCATCAGCTTGGAAATACGATTATACCAGGCGGTCAGCTCTTCTTGGGAGAAGGCGTTGCCCAGCGAGAGCAGGGGGTAGCGGTGTTCGACAACGCCGAAGGCTTCCACCGGTGCCGCCCCCACCCGCTGGGTGGGGGAGTCGGGAGTCAAGAACTGGGGGTACTCCTCCTCCAGCCCCTGGAGTTCCTGCATTAACTCATCATATTCGGCGTCGGAAACCTCGGGGCTGTCCAGCACGTAATACCGATAGTTATGATGGTTAATTTCGGCTCTTAGCTTCTCAATCCTTTGCTTTACCTGGTTCGGCTTGGCCATAGGGCACCTTCAACATGCATGTTTCAGGAAAATTATAACACACCAGCTAGCTAGGCAAAAGATAAAGCGATATAATAGTATTAGCAAAGGGGGGCTAGTGAAATGTGGCTGAAACGAATTTTGATATCAATCGGTATAGTGGCGGCGGTAGGCGCTGGCAGTTTTATCCTTTACAATGTGGCTTACGCCGTGGGCGACGCCGCCGGCTACGATAACGGCTATTCGGCTGGCCAGAAGGTCGGCTATATAGAGGGTAAGCAGGATGGCTATGATGACGGTTATACCGTGGGCGGGGATGAGGGTTATGACGAGGGCGAAGCCGACGGCTATGAGGACGGCTATACGGCGGGCGCGGAAGCCGGCGCCGGGCATGGCTATAGCTTAAGAGACCCCACCTATGCGGAGGCGGTTGCTTTCTTAAGCAGCGACCAGACCGACAGGAATAGATACGATGATGATACCTATGTGTGCAGCCACTTCGCCAGGGATGTCTGCAATAACGCCGAGGCTGAAGGACTGCGCTGCGCTTTTGTAGAGCTGCGCTACTTGAATTCAGGCCATTCCATAGTCGCCTTCGACACCATTGATAGGGGGCTGGTCTACTTTGAGCCCCAGTTTGACGACGAGGTCATGGTGGAGATCGGCAGGAGCTACGCCCAGTTAAACTACTACGTGATGCCGTCCTATGACGACTGGCTTCTGGATATTCTGGTTATC
>JAUWXS010000059.1 GCA_030616265.1 Dehalococcoidia bacterium | reverse complement strand
TCCGACGAACTGATTATAACGGATCCGACCGTCAGCTGCATCGGCTACGGCATCGAGTACTGTTACTCGGTAATGGAAAGAATGAGAATGGCGGGGCTCACCCAGCAGGACGAAAAGCTACAATTCCCGCTTATCTGCAATATATCTAAAGAGGCGTGGAAGACCAAGGAAGTGCATATCCCCACCGCCGAAGACCCCAAGCTGGGGGACGCCAAGAAGCGGGGCATCCTGCTGGAAGCAATGTCAGCCATGGTGCTGCTGCTGGCGGGGGGAGACGTGATGGTTATGAGGCATCCCGATGCCATAAAGTTAGTCAAAGAGATGATAGCTGAATTGACAGCTTCTTAAAAATATGGATTGGAAGGGGTGAATAGAGGATGGCAGAAGAAAAGGCTAAGAGCATTGATAGTGCCAGTCTAAAGATGATCGATAAAGCGGCCGCTGATGGGGCGAATACCGCTTTTGATAGAGCGGAGACGATGAAGCCCTGTCCCATAGGCATGGTGGGCAGTTGCTGCAAGAACTGCAGCATGGGGCCCTGCCGGGTGCCGCTGCCCAAAGGGAAAGAGGAGACACCGGAGGAGGCCAAGAAGAGAAGGGGCGTCTGCGGAGCTACCGCCGAGACCATCGCCGCCCGTAATTTCATCCGCATGGTGGCGGGTGGGGCGGCGGCTCACTCTGACCATGGTCGGGGGGTGGCCGAGCTCTTCCTGGCGGTAGCCAGGGGAGAGGCTCCGGGCTATGAGGTAAGAGATGAGCAGAAGCTACTTCAGGTAGCCCTGGACTGGGGCGTTGAAATCGGCGACCGCAGCAACCAGGAAATAGCCACTGAAATCGGTGAGATAGCCCTCAAGGAGTTTGGCAAGCAGGAGGGCGAAGTCCTCTTCTTAAAGAGGGCGCCCTTGAAGCGCCAGGAGCTGTGGCGGAAGCAGGGGGTTGCTCCCCGGGGCATCGATAGAGAGATTGTGGAGATAATGCACCGTACCCATATGGGGGTTGACCAGGACTATAAGAACCTGCTCAAGCAGGGGGTCAGAGCGTCTATAGCTGATGGCTGGGGCGGCAGCATGATTGCCACCGAGCTTCAGGACATATTGTTCGGCACCCCGGCGCCAGTCCTGGGTCAGGTAAACCTGGGCGTGCTCAAAAAGGACGAGGTAAATATCATTATCCACGGTCACGAGCCGCTGCTTTCCGAGATGATTGTGGCCGTGGCTCAAGAACCGGATATGATAAAGCTGGCCAAGTCTAAAGGGGCCAACGGGATAAACCTGGCCGGGATATGCTGCACCGCCAACGAGATACTGATGCGCCACGGCGTGCCGCTAGCCGGCAATATGCTGCAACAGGAGCTGGCTCTGGTCACCGGAGCGGTGGACGCCATGGTGGTGGATGTCCAGTGCATCATGCAGTCCCTGCCCGATATTGCCCAGTGCTACCACACCAAGATTATTACCACCTCACCCAAGGCTAAAATCCCTGGTGCGGTTCATATTGAGTTTGACGAGCACAACGCTGTAGAGTCGGCCCGGGCCGTAGTCAAGGCGGCTATTGAGAATTTCCCCAAGCGGGGGAGCAATATTGATATCCCCGAAGAGAGGACTGACCTGGTGGCGGGCTTTAGCCACGAGACCATCAACTACCTGCTGGGCGGTCTTTTCCGGGCTTCCTACCGACCGCTCAATGACAACATCATCAACGGGAGGATAAGGGGGGTGGCCGGGGTTGTCGGCTGCAATAACCCGCGGGTTACCCACGATGCTGTTCACGTCGCCATGATTAAGGAACTGATAAAGAATGACGTGCTGGTGGTCCAGACCGGCTGTAGCGCCATGGCGGCGGCCAAAGCGGGGTTGCTGACCCCTGAAGCCGCTAGGTACGCCGGTGAGGGTTTGGCTTCGGTGTGCGAAGCCGTTGGTATCCCCCCGGTGCTGCATGTCGGCTCCTGTGTGGATAACAGCCGAATACTAATGGCGGTCACCGCCATGGTCAAAGACGGCGGCCTGGGCGACGACATCAGCGACCTGCCGGTGGCCGGCGCGGCTCCGGAGTGGATGAGCGAGAAGGCAATCTCTATCGGCCAGTACTTCGTCGCTTCGGGAGTATTCACCGTCTTCGGGGTTAACTGGCCCACCCTGGGTAGTAAAGAGGTGACCGATTACCTGTTCAAGGATATGGAGGATATTTACGGTGGGATGTGGGCTTTTGAGCCCGACCCGAGTAAGGCCGCCCAGCTTCTGATTGCCCATAGCGATACGAAGCGCCAGGCTCTGGGCATTGATAAGGCCAGAGAGCGGGTGCTCTACGATATGGAGATGAGAAGAGAGCTGGACGCAGTTTAAGCGCTCTAGTTAAGATAATGGAGGACTTAAAGATATGTCTAAAATTATAGCATCAGCAGCTATCAGAGGGGCTTATAAAATCGTAGATCAGGCGGAGAAGAAGTGGCAGGAGGCGATGGACAAATGGGGAGCCAAGGAACCAGTGGGCTTCCCCAATACTGCCTATTATCTGCCGGTAATCTACGGGATTCTAGGCACCAAGGTGGAGAAGCTGGGCGATATGGAGCCGGTGCTGAAAAGGTGTAAATCCCTGCTGCCGCCCCCGGTGAGGGAAAACTGCCCCTTGCCCTATCTGGCGCCAGCCCTTGATGCCGGGATGGCCACCTTCTTTGCCGAGGAGTTAATAGAGGCCGTAAGATACCTGGAGCAGCCCGACTTTTACACCAAGCAGGAAGACCCTACTGATGATAATATCTGGCTGGGCGCTGCCGATGATGTCATCCTGAGAAAGAGGGGGATTGAGTTTGTTGATGGCACCGCCCCCGGCTTTGCCGCCATCGTTGGAGCAGCTCCCACCAATGAGATAGCGGTCAAGATTGCCCAGGAGCTGCAGCAGAAGAACCTCTACGTGTTCATGTCAGCTGAGTATAACGGGAAGAGATTCTCGGAGCAGCTTGTAGAAGCTGGGGTGCAGATTGGATGGTCAACTCGTTTGGTCTCTTTCGGTCCCGATGTAATTGCCACTGTATTTGCCGCTGGCTTTGCCACCAGGGCGGCGATGTCCTTCGGTGGCGTTGAGCCTGGCGATTACCGAAAGATCCTTATCTATAACAAAGACCGCATTTTTGCCTTTGTTTTGCCCATGGGCTATGTTACCGATGAGTGGTATGCCAACGCCGCGGGTGCCATCAGCTGGGGATTCCCCACCATCGCCGATACCCCCATACCCGAGGTTTTGCCTACCGGCATCTGCACCTATGAGCATGTTGTCTCCAATGTTCCCCATGATAAGCTGGTATCCAGAGCGGTGGAGGTAAGAGGACTAAAAGTTGCCGTGGCCGAAGTGCCGGTGCCGGTTGCCTACGGCCCCGCCTTTGAGGGGGAGAGGGTGCGGGGGGAGGATATCTACCTGGAATGCGGCGGCGGCCGCACCCCTATGGTGGAGTGGGTTACCACCAAGCGAATGGAGGAAGTTGAAGACGGCAGGGTTGAGGTTATCGGCCCGGAGATGGCCGATATCGAGCCCGGTTCCCGCTTACCCCTGGCTATAACCGTTGAGGTGGCGGGGAGGGAGATGCAGGATGACTTTGAGCCTATCCTGGAGCGCCAGATTCACCACCTGGTGAACTATGCTCAAGGAGTGATGCACATCGGGCAGCGAGATATTGCCTGGATGCGAGTGGCTAAGCAGGCGGTGGAGAAGGGCTTCAAGCTGCAACATATCGGCGATATCCTTCACGCCAAGCTGCACCAGGACTTCGGCCGAATATTCGATAAAGTACAGGTAAAGCTCTATACCGAGGAAGATAAGGTAAAGGAGATAGAGGAAAAGGCGAGGGCGGTATACAAGGTCCGGGATGCCCGTATTGAGGGCATGACCGACGAAGGTGTCGAAACCTACTATTCCTGCACCCTGTGCCAGTCCTTTGCCCCAGGCCACGTTTGCACCATCAGCCCGGAGAGGACCGGTCTCTGTGGCTCCTATAACTGGATGGACTGCAAAGCCTCTTTCGAGATTAACCCCACCGGCCCCAATCAACCGGTGGAAAAGGGCGAGTGCCTTGACCCCAAACTGGGGCAGTGGAAGGGGGTAAACGAGTTTATCTACAAGGCCTCCCGCCAGAAGATAGACCACTATAACTTCTACAGCATAGTCTATGACCCCATGACCACCTGTGGCTGCTGCGAGTGTATTGCCGCCGTCCTGCCCCTGTGCAACGGGGTGATGACGGTGAACCGCGAGTACACCGGTGAGACCCCCTGCGGCATGAAGTTCACCACCCTGGCGGGGACCATCGGCGGCGGCTTGAGCACGCCGGGGTTCGTCGGGCACGGTAAGTACAATACCTGCCAGAGGAAGTTCATCAGCGGCGACGGCGGTATCAAGCGTATCGTCTGGATGCCCAAGTCGCTGAAAGAAGAGATCGGTGATCGGCTCAAAGCCAGGGCCGAGGAGGTTGGCATCCCCGACCTGCCCGACATGATTGCCGATGAGACGGTCGGTGTGACCGAAGAAGAGATTCTGCCCTTCCTGCAGGAGAAGGGGCACCCCGCCCTGACTATGGACCCTCTACTGGGTTAGCCCTGACAACAGGCTGGGAAAGGAGAGTGTAAGATATGCCGCTTACCGGACTAGAGATATTTAAGTTACTGCCCAAGACCAACTGTAAGGAGTGCGGAGACCCTACCTGTCTTACCTTCGCTATGAAATTAGCCGTGGGCAAGGCGGAACTTAGCGCTTGCCCCTATGTCTCCGAAGAATCGAAATCCAAGCTGACGGAAGCCGCCGCCCCGCCCATCATACCGGTTACTATCGGCGTCGGCGATAGGGCACTGAAAGTCGGCGGCGAGACGGTTATGTTTCGCCACGAAAAGAGGTTCGAGAATCCCCCTGGACTGGCCATTCTCATCAGCGACAAACTGGATGACGCCGAGATTGACGCCAGGCTGAAGCGGTTTAACGACCTACAGTATGAGCGGATAGGGCTTCTCCTTCGCCCCGACCTGGTGGCGGTAAAGGCGGAGGGTGACGCCGCCCGATTTAAGGCGGTAGCCACTAAAGCAAAGGAGAAGAGCGACGGCGGCATTATCCTGATGAGCGACAATCCCGATGTTATGGCGGCGGGGCTTTCCGCCTGCGCCGACCGCAAGCCACTGCTCTACGCCGCTAC
>JAUWXS010000107.1 GCA_030616265.1 Dehalococcoidia bacterium | reverse complement strand
GGGGTCGGGCTCCATCTTCAGCGAGCGCATCCTTTCCCGCAGGCCGTCGGCGGTAGGGTATTTGACGAAGTCGATGCCGCCGTACTTTTTGACGGCGTCGCGCAGGGTGATGCGTTTCCAGGGGGGCTTAAAGTTTATGATATCTTTGCCGAACTTGACCCTGGTCGTGCCCAGCGCCTGCTGGCTCACTTTGTTTACCATCTCTTCCAGCATCTTCATCACACCCTGGTAGTTGACATAAGCCTCGTAGCTTTCCAGCATGGTGAACTCGGGATTGTGCTGGGTGGAGACGCCCTCGTTGCGGAAGGTGCGCCCAATCTCGTAGACCTTGTCGAAGCCACCGACCAGCAGCCGCTTGAGGTGCAGCTCTAAAGCGATGCGTAAATAAAATTCCTGGTCGAGAGCCTGGTGGTGGGTGGTGAAGGGGTTGGCCAGAGCGCCGCCGGCTGACGATTGCAGCACGGGCGTTTCCACCTCGATAAAGCCGCGCCCGTTGAGGAACTGGCGGATGGCGGCGATGACGCGGCTGCGCACCCGAAAGGTCTCTTTAGTCTCGGCGTTGGCGATGAGGTCCAGGTAGCGCTGGCGGTAGCGCTTGTCCACATCGGCCAGCCCGTGCCACTTTTCCGGCAGGGGCTGCAGCGACTTGGCCAGCAGGGTAAAGTCGGCTACCCAAACGGTGGGTTCACCGCTTTTGGTCCGTAATAAATTGCCTTCGGCGCCGATAATATCGCCAATATCCAGGTCATTAAATAATTGAATTTGGTCTTCATCAAACTTTTGTATGTCTTGGAATAATAGCTGAATCTTCCCCGAGCCGTCGCGGAGGTCGGCGAAGGCGCTTTTGCCCATCCGCCTTATGGCCGTAATCCGTCCGGCAATGCGAACCACCTTCGCCTTGGCTGGAGTCTTTTTCTCCTGTTTCACCAGCAGCTCTACGGCTTGCTCGGTGGTGTGGGTGCGCGCATATCCATAGGGATAAGGCTCGATGCCGCGGGCGCGAATTCGGTCGAGCTTTTGCCGGCGCTGTTGGGCTATTCGCTCTAATCGGGATGCCATATTTCACATAGTATATAGCAAAAGGCTGAGAGTGCCAAGCTCTCAGCCGCATATCGCCCGTTTTTTTATCTTTAATTATAGTGAAGCGGTCTGGCTAAAAGTTCCCTGTCCGCTCTGCTCTCTCAGGGTGTCCAGCCAGGCGGCTGATTTCACGTCTCTTTCCAGCAGGTACCTTATGTAGTTCCGAATCACCATTTCCAGCTGATGGACTAGTTTGGGCTCTATTTTCAGCTGGCTAATGGTTTCGTAGTCGCTGCTTTGCAACGAGCGCAGCACCTTTTGCGCTTCTGCCGAAAGGGGATAGCTCAGCGGCTGGCTCTGGCGGCAGTCGGAGCAGAGCATACCGCCGGCACCGGGGCAGAACGAGTTGGTGATCTCTTTTAGCGGTTTGTGGCGGGCGACGCACTGCTCTAATTGGGGGCGGTAGCCGACCTCGTTGAGCAGGTGCAGCTCAAAGTAGCGCAGGACCAGCTCGTTATTGCCCCCCTGGCACAGGCGCTGCATGGTTTCCAGCAGCAGCTGGAAAATGGGGTAGTCTTCCACGTCGGCGGCGGCGAACTGGTTGACCAGCTCGGTGGCGTAGAGGGCGCAGGAGGCAAGCTCCAGGTCGCTCTTGAGGGGCAGGAAGCTGTTGATGGTCTGGGTGCCGGTTATGGTGTCGATGTTGCGCCCGCGCACCAGCGATATCTGGCTGTGGGTGAGCAGTTCAAGGTGACCCGCCATCTTGCTGCGGGGGCGGCGGACGCCTTTAGCCACCGCCTGGATTTTGCCCAGGTGGGGGGTATAGAGGGTCAGGATTCGGGCGGCTTCCCCCAGCTTGGTCTTTTTAATGATGATGGCTTCGGTTTGATAGGTTCTTGGTTTAGGCATGGTATTTTTGAACCCCATCCCCTGTATCCCCTTCCCCTTGGCAAGGGGAAGGGGAAGATTTTTTTATAAGAGGGGCTTCGCCCCTCTTAAACTCCCTGTATTTGATCCCCTCCCTTAAAGGTGGTGGGTGGGAATAGATATAAAAGGGGAGGGGGCTTTATCTACCCCTCTTCGTCAAACCACCCTTCTTTGCCCAGAATATCGCCGACCATCATCGTGCTGGGGACATCTCCCCTGGCTACATGCACCGCCGCCCTGCCGCCGACAGCAGCGGAAATACGGGCTACCGCCTGATGGGTGAAGCCGGCGCAGAGGTAAATGGCTTGAATCCCCTTGTTTTGCACCAGGTCCTTAGCCACCTCGACGGCCTGGTCGAAATTCATCATCTCAATGATTACCGTCGTCAGTTCCGCCTTGTCGGTCTTGATTGTCGCCCGGTGCTTGGCGGGGTCGCCATCGGGGGCCATAACGATAAATGCCGATTTGAACATAGTCTTACTCCTTTACTAAAATTCGCTTTGATCCTTAGCCAAGGGTCTGGCTGAGTGCATTATTAATGTTGGCCAGGTCTTCAGACGATAGCTGCCAGCTGCCGGCGGCGGCATTGGCCTCCGCCTGCTGTGGGCTTCGGGCGCCGGCCAGGGCGCTGGTAATCCCGGGTTGCTGCCGCACCCAGTTGAGGGCAACCTGGGAGACGGGTTTACCGCGCCGCGCCGCAATTTGTTCCAGCTCTTTGAGCAGAGCCTGGACTTTGCTCCAGAGCGGCTCTTCGTAGAAGTTATAGAAGAAGGTACGGGCATCACCCTTTTCAAATTTCGGTTTTTCCTTATATTTGCCGCTGAGGATGCCGCCGCCCATGGGGCCGTAAGCCAGTATGCCTATATCTTGCTCTAAGCAGAAGGGGAGGAGCTCGCTCTCGATTTCCCGGTTGAGTAATGAGTACTGAACCTGGCTGCTGGCTATCTGGGCAACCTTTTGCGCCCTTCGCAGAAGGGCGGCATCGAAGTTAGAGACACCGATGTGCCTGATTTTGCCCTCGGCTTTCAACTTGGCCATTTCTTGCATAGTGTCCTCGATGGGCGTATTGGGGTCGGGCCAGTGGCATTGGTAGAGGTCAATCACGTCTGTGTCCAGGCGCTTTAGCGCAATCTCAATCTCTTTACGAATCGACTTCGGCGTGAGGTCGAAGATGAGGTCAGTCCCTTTCTCCCGGGCGCCGCATTTGGTGGCGATTACCAGCTGCTGGCGGCG
>JAUWXS010000056.1 GCA_030616265.1 Dehalococcoidia bacterium | reverse complement strand
CACACTTCAGCCATCACTTCACCGCGGCCATTTTCCAACCCCTCACCCCCTTCATCCGGGATGAATTCTCCCTCAACTACAAACAAATTGGCTGGATGATGTCCGCCTACAACATCGCCTACGGCGTCAGTCACCTGCCCGCAGGCTGGCTCACCGACCGCCTCGGTCCCCGAATAATGATTATGCTGGGTATCTCCGGGGTCGCCCTGTTCGCCATACTCACCGGTCTTGCCCCCACCTATATGATAATGGCCGTTTTACTGATTATGGTCGGGATAATGGGCGGGGGCTATCACCCCGCCGCCTCCCCCCTGGTCTCGGCATCGGTAGACAAAAAATATCGGGGCAGCGCGCTGGGGCTGCACCAGGTAGGCGGCACGGCCAGCTTCTTCCTGACCCCCCTGATTGCCGCCGCGCTTTTCCAGACCCTCAGCTGGCGGGAAACCATCATCACCATGTCCATCCCCGCCTTTATCATCGGCATCGTGCTCTTCATAATCCTGGGCAGGCGCGGCTACGCTCAAAAAGCCCCACCCGCGGCCGCCAGCCGCCAGCCCGAAGCAGCCGAAACCTCCGACAATGTGCGACGGCTGATACCCTTCATCACCCTGGGGGTGGTGCTTCAGATACTGGTATTCGGGGTGATATCCTATATCGCCCTCTTTGCCGTTGACAACCTCCAGGCCAGTGAGGAAACCGGTGCTTTTCTCTTCGCCCTCTTCCACTTTGCCGGGCTCTGGGCAGGGCCCGCCGGCGGCTATCTCTCCGACCGCCTGGGCACAGTACCGGTGATGCTGACGGTGAGTCTTATCGCCGGTCCCGCCCTCTACCTGCTCAGCCTGACATCTCTGGGCTGGAGCATCTGGTTGGTATTGCTCGTCCTCGGCATCTGTATGTATATCGCCATGCCGGTCACCGAGGCTCACATCATCACTCATGCCCCCCAACACCGCCGCTCCACCATACTCGGCATCTACTACTTTGCCAGCCGGGGAGGTATCGGGGTAATCCTGCCAGTAGTGGGTATTCTCGCCGACAGTTACGGCTTTGAAACCAGCTTCACCATTGCCGGCGGGGTAATGCTGGGAGTGGCTCTCATCTGCTCGGTATTTCTATGGCGGAGCCGGGGTTGACCCTTCCGCACCCCTGCGTACTTACTGTTAAAGCCCTAAGTGCATTAAAGGGAGTCTAGGAGAGACGAAGTCCCTATAGGGTGGGTCGAAGACTCTTCGAGGGGTGAGGTTGATAAAAACCCCAATTGCCACCAGTTTGCCTCTATGCTAGAATTGCCTTGAAAATGACTAACAAAGACATCAAATACTGGGTCGGCTTCAGCATGATACCCCGCATCGGGCGGGTCAAACTCTCCCTGCTGGAAAACCACTTCGGCAACCTGGAAGCAGCCTGGCAGGCTGCACCCGCCGAGCTAAGCCGCTCCAGGCTGGACAAGGGCTCGGTCAACGCCATCGTCAACTGGCGGCCCAAGATTTCCTTAGAAGAGGAGATGGAAAAGCTGGAGAGCTACGGGGTAAAGGTTCTTACCTTTCGCGACCCGGACTATCCATCCCGTCTCAAGGAGATATACGATTATCCTCCCATAATTTATGTCAGGGGCTCCCTGCTCCCTGAGGACGAGTGGTGCCTGGCAGTGGTGGGCACCCGCAAAGCTACCGTTTACGGACGGCAAGCCGCTGAGGAGATAGTAGCCGACCTGGCTCGGAACAAGATCACCATCGTCAGCGGCTTGGCTAGAGGCATTGATTCTATAGCTCACCAGAGCGCCCTGGAGGCAGGGGGCAGGACTATTGCCGTATTCGCCTCCGGGCTTGATATTGTCTACCCCGCGGAGAATGCCGCCCTCGCCCGCAATATCCTCCAGCAAGGAGCGATAATAAGCGAGTTTCCTCTAGGCACCAAGCCCAGAAGAGAAAACTTCCCCCTGCGTAACCGAATTATGAGCGGGCTGAGCCTGGGGGTGCTGGTGGTTGAGGCTGATGAGACCAGCGGCGCTCTAATTACCGCCAACCGAGCACTGGAGCAGAATAGAGAGGTGTTCGCCGTTCCGGGCAGTATCCTAGCGCCAACCAGCCGGGGGACCAATCGCCTTATCCAGGAAGGGGCCAAGTTAATCCACGACTACAGCGATATCCTGGAGGAACTGAACCTGACGGCGGTAGCCCACCAGATGGAGATTAAAGAGGTTATACCCGCCTCCGATACCGAGTCGCTCTTGCTGAAGCAGCTGAGCACCGAGCCCATCCACATTGACGAGGTCTGCCGCAGCAGCGGTCTGCCCATAGCCACCGTCAGCAGCACCCTGGCCATGATGGAACTCAAGGGCATGGTGAAGCAGGTAGGCACTATGAACTATATTCTCTCCCGGGAAACCAGAGAGGCATACCGGGTAAAGGTAGATTGAGAAGTTATGTCAAGCAAAAAGAAGCTGGTTATAGTTGAGTCACCAGCCAAGGCGAGAACGCTGAGCAAGCTGCTGGGCAGCAGCTATAGCCTCAAGGCTTCGATGGGGCATGTGAGAGACCTGCCCCGGAGCCAGCTGGGGGTAAACCTGGAGGAGGGTTTTGCCCCTGAGTACGTGGTGCCCAGGGCTAAAGCTAAGATCGTCAACGAGCTTAAGAAGGCGGCTAAGGCTGCCTCCGCCATATATCTCGCCACCGACCCCGACCGTGAGGGGGAGGCTATCTCCTGGCACCTTAAGCAGGTGACCCAGCCCAACCGCAAGCCCTACCGCCGCGTCGTCTTCCACGAGATAACCAAGGAAGCCATCAAGCGCGCCTTTGACCACCCCCACTCAATCAACATGCAGCTGGTCAACGCCCAGCAGGCGAGGCGCATACTGGACAGGCTGGTCGGCTATAAAATCAGCCCCCTGCTCTGGCAGAAGGTAAGAAGGGGCTTGTCGGCGGGCAGAGTCCAGTCGGTGGCGGTAAAAATCATCGTCGACCGCGAGCGCGAAATCGAGAAGTTCGTCCCCGTGGAGTACTGGACGATTGAAGCCGAACTGGCTAAGGCCGCCGGCAAAGCCACCTTCAGGGCATTGCTCATCAGGCTTGCCGACGGCACCAAGCTGGAGATTCACAACGAAAAGGAAGCCACCGAGCTCGGCGAGAAGCTGGAAAAAGCCAGCTACAAGGTGAGCAAGGTAAGCACCAAAAAAGCCACCCGCCACCCCGCCCCACCCTTCATCACCAGCACCCTGCAGCAGGAAGCCTGGCGCAAGCTCCACTTCCCCGCCAAGCTGACGATGAGCGTCGCCCAGGAGCTATACGAAGGCTTGCCCATCGGCAAAGAAGGCATGGTGGGCCTTATCACCTACATGCGCACCGACTCCACAAGGGTAGCCCGCTCGGCAATCGTCGAGACCAGGGAATTCATCACCAAAAAGTACGGCGCCGAGTATCTTCCCGCCCATGCTCGCTCCTTCACCAGGGCGGTCAAGGGGGCGCAGGAGGCGCACGAAGCCATCCGCCCCACCAAAATCAAGAGGGAGCCCGAGTTTCTCAGGCAATATTTGAGCAACGCCCAGTTCAAGCTCTACCAGCTCATCTGGAAAAGAATGGTCGCCAGCCAGATGGCGGCGGCTACCTTTGATAACACCACCGTCGATATTCAAGCCCGGCACTCCCTTTCCAACACCAGCTATCTTTTACGGGCTACAAGCTCGGTCAATACCTTCCCCGGCTTTATGCTCCTCTATACCGAGAGTAAGGACGAAGCCGAGGAAAAGCCCGGCCCCACCCTGCCCCAGCTGACGAAGGGCGACAGGCTCAAGCTAATAGAACTTTTTCCCGAGCAGCACTTCACCAAGCCACCGCCCCGCTTCACCGAGGCTACTTTAATTAAGATGCTGGAGCAATGGGGTATCGGGCGACCCAGCACCTACGCCCCCACCCTTTCCACCATCCAGGATAGAGAATATGTCGCCAAGACCGAGGGCCGGTTTCAGCCCACCGAGCTTGGTTTTGTCGTCAACGACCTGCTCGCCAAGCACTTCCCCGACATTGTTGATATCAACTTCACCGCCTACATGGAAGACGAGTTGGACAAGGTAGCCAACGAAAATAAGGACTGGGTGCTGGTCATCCAGGAGTTCTATACCCCCTTCGAGAAGAGCCTGGAGAGTGCCGCCGAGCTTATGGAAAAGGTAACGGTGGAGGAAGCCACCGACGAAGTCTGCCCCAAATGCGGCAAGCCTATGGTGGTCAAGTTCGGGCGTTTCGGCAAGTTCCTTGCCTGCAGCGGCTACCCCGACTGCAAACAGACCAAGTCTTTCCAGGTCAAGGTCGGCGTCAAGTGCCCCCAATGCGGCGGCGAGATAGTGGAGAAGCGGAGCCGGAAGAAACGCACCTTCTACGGCTGCAGCAACTACCCCGATTGCACCTTCGCCACCAACTTTAAACCTTTGCCCCAACCCTGCCCCAAGTGCGGCGGCTTGCTCACCGCTTACCGGGGAAACCTGGCTAAGTGCATCAAGTGCCAGTTTGTGGGGAAGGTGGGAGAGGTGATAGAAGGAGGAGTTGGGGAAACAAAAGCCCCTGCCAAGCCGACGACCCGAACCAAGAAGGCTACCAAGAAGCGAAGCACATCTAAAGCCAAGGCAAAGAGAGCTAAGAGCTAAAAAACGGGGTGGGGTGGAGAACACTAAAGAATATTTAGAGCGCAACCTCAGCGGGAGGGCTGGGTGGGAAAAAGACACGGGGGAAGTGGGGTTGGGAAGAAAAACCCAGGGGGGTGGGGTCGCCCCCCAACAGGACTAAACCATGCAGGAAATCTTTAATAGATACATCAACCACCTCGAAGCCGAACGCAATGTCTCAGCCTATACTGTGCGCAACTACAAAGCCGACCTGCTCGACTTCTTCTACTTCCTCAAGGAAAAAAAGGTCGGCACGCTTGACGAAGTAAACAAGCATGTCCTGCGCGATTACCTGGCGCACCTGGTGGGGCGGGGCATCGTCAAAGCCAGCATCGCCCGCAAGCTCTCGGCTATCCGCTCCTTCTACCGCTACCTGGTGCGGGAAAAGATTATCGAATCCAACCCCATAAAAACAGTCTCCTCGCCCAAGCTGGACAAGCGTCTGCCCTCATTTTTGACTTTGGGCGAAGTAAAACGGCTGCTGGAAGCCCCCGACCTCTCCACCCCCCAGGGGCTTCGTGACCGCGCTTTGCTAGAGCTGCTCTACGCCTCAGGGCTGAGGGTAAGCGAGCTTACCAGCCTGGAGCTGGGGCAAATCAACCTGGACACTAACGAAATCCGCGTCTGGGGAAAAGGCTCCAAAGAAAGGATGGTGCTCATGGGCGAGCCCGCCGCCGAGGCGCTGCGCAACTATCTTGAGCAAGGCAGGCCCAGGCTGC
>JAUWXS010000029.1 GCA_030616265.1 Dehalococcoidia bacterium | reverse complement strand
TGAGCTATACCCGCAATATCCTGGACGGCGCCCAGCTGGTTGAGGTGAACCCCCAGTTTGAGAAAGTGGCCAGGGGCGAGGGCTTCTACTCCGACGAGCTGATGAAGCAACTGGCGGAGGGGGCTAAACTCCACGATATGGAGGCAATCCCCGACAAAATCAAGCGGCTATTCGTCACCGCCCACGAGATAACCCCCGAGTGGCATGTCAAGATGCAGGCCGCCTTCCAGAAGTCCACCGACAACGCTGTTTCCAAGACGGTCAACTTCCCCCAGGAGGCGACCAGGGAGGACATCGCTAACGTCTATAAGATGGCTTATGATGAGGGGCTGAAAGGGATAACCATCTACCGCGACCGGAGCCGCGACGCCCAGGTACTGACCACGGGACGGGAGAAGAAGGCTGAGGATGTGGGGCTTACGCCGAGGAAAAGACCCACCGAAACCAAGGGGACGATTACCAAGGTTAACACCGGCTGCGGTTCTCTTTATATCACGGTGGCTTATGATAGCAAGGGTATTTTTGAGGTCTTCGCCACCCTGGGCAAATCGGGCGGCTGTGCCTCCGCCCAGCTTGAAGCCACCTGCCGCCTGATCACGCTGGCGCTTCGTTCCGGGATAGATGTCGCCTCGGTGGTGAAGCAGCTAAAGGGCATACGCTGCCCCTCCATCGCCTGGGAGGAGGGCAAGTCAATACTCTCCTGCGCCGATGCCATCGCCAGCGTGCTGGAAAAGCACATCGGCGCTGATAGTGGTCATGGGGTAGACACGGTTAAGAATCTTGATGTTGCTTTAAAGGGTGAGGAGAGTGGTCACGGTGTAGATGCCGTCAAGAACCTGGCCGGGCAGTGCCCTGACTGCGGCAACCTGCTCGTCTATCAGGAAGGGTGTTACATATGCCCCTCCTGCGGGTATACCAAGTGCTAGAAATATCAGGATTTTGAAACCTATCCCCCTGACCCCCTTCCCTTGAATATTTGTGAAGGGAAGGGGGGATTTTTTCTGAAGGGGCTGACGCCCCTTCAAGCTTCCCAAAATTCTGATTATTAACTCCCCCCCCAATCGCCATTTTAGCCCAGAGCCTGTATAATGAGACGGTATGGATACAAGCAGGCATGGACTGATGCAGGTAGCTCTGGGGGAGGCCGAGGCTGACCTGGCCATTATCAACGGCTCGGTAGTCAATGTCTACACCGGTGAGGTTGAGAGAGCCTCCGTCCTTATCAAGGGTGAACGGATAGCCTACGTGGGCAATGACGCCGCTAAGGCTATCGGCTCCAAAACAAAAGTTATCGACGCCGTGGGCAAGACATTAATCCCCGGCTTTATCGACGGGCATACTCATATTGATGTCATCTACTCCATAAGCGAGATATTGCGCTACGCCATCCAGGGGGGCACCACCACCATCATCACCGAGAGCTGCACCATCGGCACCGCCCTGGGCTACGAGGGGATTATCCACTTCCTGAACTCGGCGCGCCGCCAGCCCGTGAAGATCTTTATCACCGCCCCGCCCATGGTAACCATAAGCCCGGTCACCGAGGAACACGGCATCGGCGTCAAAGAGCTGCGCCGACTCTTTCGCTACCCGGAGATAATCGGCCTGGGCGAGGTTTACTGGGCGGATGTCGTCGACGGCAACCGTAGAGTCCTCGACCTTATCGCCGAGACGATAAAGCTGGGCGGGAAGGTCGATGGGCACAGCGCCGGCGCCAGCGGTAAAAAGCTGCAGGCGTATGTTTCGTCGGGCATCTCTTCCTGCCACGAGCCAATCAGTGCCGAAGAGGTTAGGGAAAGAATAAAGCTCGGGCTTTTTATCCTGATAAGGGAAGGCGCGGTGAGGAGGGAGCTGGAAGCCATTTCTCAGATAAAGGAAGACGATAACGCCCTCAACCGGCTGGCAATATCAACCGACGGCGTGGCGCCGGAGCAGCTGGTCAGCGGCGGCTATATGGAGTTCGTGGTGCAGAAAGCCATTGACCTCGGCTTTAAGCCCATCAGGGCGATACAGATGGCCACAGTCAATGTCGCCCGGCACTTCGCTATGGATGATGTTATCGGCGGTATCGCACCCGGTAGGTACGCCGATATCGCTATTATCCCCGACCCCGAGACCGTCAAAGCGGAATATGTTATCAGTAACGGGCGGGTGGTCGCCCAGAACGGCCAAGTGCTGATCCCGCCCCGAAAACATCGCTACCCCCGGTCGCTCTGGAACACCATACATCTGGCCAAAGATTTTACCGCCGATGACTTCGCCATCCCGGTGGAAGGCCATCAGGTAAAAGTGCGGCTGATAGACCAGGTCACCAATCTGGTCACCAGGGAGGAATTTATCGATATGCCGGTGACTGACGGCCAGCTGAAAGCCGATGTCGGCCAGGATATACTAAAGGTAGCCGCTATCGAGAGGTCTTACGGGACGGGCCAGAGCTTTACCGGCTTAATCAGGGGGCTGGGACTAAAGCGGGGGGCGATAGCCACCACTGATGTCTGGGACTGCGGCGATATTATAGCCGTCGGCGCTGATGAAACCGATATGGCGCAGGCGGTAAACCGGATTAAAGAGCTGGGTGGTGGGGTGGTGGTCTGTGCCGGTGGCAGGATACTGGCCGAATTAGCCTTCCCGGTGGCGGGGGAAATCTCCACCGAGCCTATGGAGGCTATAGCCGACAAACTTCAGCGTATTCAGGAGGCGGCCAACGAACTGGGCGGCAAATCCCCTAATTTCGGTCTTACCCTGGCCGTTCTCCCCACCCCGGCCATACCCTTCCTGCGGATATGCGAATCGGGGCTTTTTAACCTCAGGGAGAACAGGTTTGTCGACCTGATAGTGGGGTAGTATATGGGCTGGGACGAAATCAAAAAAGCCAGGCGGCGTCTCTCCAGGGAGCAGGGCACTATAATCAAAGACTGGGGGGGCAGAGTCCCCATCGCCCTGGTCTATCCCAACGCCTACTATCTGGGCATGTCCAACCTGGGGATTCACGCCGTCTACAGCCTGCTCAACAGCTACAATCATGTCGTCTGTGAGCGAGCCTTCTGGGAAGCGGATAATAAAGCTAGCCAGTCTCCCCCTATATCCCTGGAATCCCAAAGGCCACTTGCCGATTTTGCCGCCGTGTTATTTTCCATATCCTACGAGCTTGACTACTTTAATGTCGTCCAGATTCTCAAAGCCAGCGGCATACCCCTATACGCCGCCGACCGCGATGAGAGACACCCGCTGGTTATCGCCGGCGGCCCCTGCATCATGGCTAACCCTATGCCATTGTCCCCCTTCTTCGACTGCCTCTGTATCGGCGAGGCCGAGCCGCTGGTGCCGGCCATGCTGCCCGTTATTACCGAAGGCATTGGAGGCAAGCGGGGCGAACTACTCAAATCGCTGGCTTCGCTCCCCGGCGTCTATGTTCCCCAGTACTATTCGGGGAAGGCGGTGGTGCGGCAGTGGGCAAAAAACCTGGACGACTTTCCCGTCGCCTCGGCAGTGCTCACCCCCGACACCGAGCTGGGCGACCTCTATCTTATTGAGGTGGAACGGGGCTGCAGCTGGGGCTGCCGCTTTTGCCTGGTAAGCAAAGCCTTCAGCCCCATGCGCTATCGCTCTATAGATAGCCTAATCACCCAGGCGGAGGAAGGGCTCAAATACCGCAAGCGCCTGGGTCTGGTTGGACCTGCCGTCTCTGACCACCCCCAAATCGAGGAGCTATTGTCTAAGCTGCGCCAGATGGGGGCTGAACTTTCCATCAGCTCACTGCGAGTGAGCCCCCTTTCCAGAATAGTATTGAGAGAGCTGGCTAAGGGAGCGGCACGAACCATCTCTCTTGCCCCTGAGGCAGGCTCCCAGCGCCTGCGCCAGGTGATAAAAAAGGGCATCTCCGAGGACGATATCCTGGAATCGATGGATAAGGCGGCTGAGGGGGGGATAAGACTGCTCAAGCTCTATTTTATGATCGGCTTACCCACAGAGACAGACGAGGATATAGAAGAAATCATAAACCTCACCCTTAGATACAAGAACATCCTTGACAAGCGGCGAACTGGCTGTCGTATCGCCGTCACTATCTCCCCCTTTGTCCCCAAGGCGGGCACCCCCTTCCAGTGGCTGCCCATGGCTCAGCCAGCTGTTCTGAATCGGCGCTTATCCCGGCTCAAAAACAGCCTGATGCCGAAGGGAATCAAGGTTAAGGCGGAAAGCCCGGCCTGGAGCCAGGTTCAGGGGGTGTTGGCTCGGGGCGACATAGAGCTGGCGGGGGTGCTGGCTGATATAGAAGAGCTATCGCTATCGGGCTGGCGCAAAGCAACGGCGAAACACAACATAGATGTGGATTTCTATGCCAACCAGCGGTGGGATGTTGGGCAAAAGCTGCCCTGGGAAATGATAGAGCTGGGCACAAAATCGGGGAACTTGGAGCTTGAGCTGGATAGAGCCTTAACTTAGTAGCTCGGTCACCACCTCGTTTATCTCCCGCCCGTCGGCTCTGCCCTTGAGCTTGGCGATGAGCTTGGGCATAACCTTTCCCTTATCACTCAATCCCCCCGCCCCCACCTCTTCAATAACCTTGCGGGCTTCGGCGACAATCTCATCACGGCTCATCTGCTCAGGCAGGTACTGCTCAAGGATAGCCATCTCCGCCTCTTCCTTACTCACCAGGTCGGGGCGGTCTCCCTGCTTAAAGGCTTCAATGCTCTCCTTGCGCTGCCTGACCTCCTTGGCGATAATGCCCAGGATGTCGCCGTCTTCTAAAGCAGTCTGGCGGGCGATTTCGGCATTCTTAATGGCTGCCATCGTCAAACGGATGACGGAACGCTTCACCGTATCCCCGCCCCTCATCGCCTGCTTAAGGTCATCCGTCAGCTTTTGTTTTAATATGGGTGCTTTCTGTTCCATAAGATTTACTATCTCCTCGGCGTTCGGGCGCTCTTGCGTCTCTTGGCGGCTCCCTTGCGCTTGCGCTTGACGCTGGGTTTCTCGTAGTGTTCGCGCCGGCGCACCTCGGATAAGATGCCTTCTTGCTGCACCTTTTTGTTAAACCGCCGCAGCAAACTCTCAAAGTTTTCGTTGTCCGTAGCTACTACATTAGCCACGCAGCATCCTCCTCCTCCTCAAAAACCTTGATTGTGATTCTTTTTACACATAACATTTTAGTTAGCTTAAAGCAGCCTGTCAACTAGCTATTTTTAGCTACTACCTTAGTACCCCCCTTTTCCCCGATTGTCTTTCTTCCCACCCTCCCGCCCAATAGGGGCTTCGCCTCTCTTTAACTCTCTTCCCCACCCCGATTTTATCTATTCCCGCCCGCCGCCCTTTTAAGGTAAAGAGGGGTTTCACCCCTCTTGAATACCCCATAGGGTTGTAAACTTGAAAGGAGCGTCAGCTCCATATACTTTGGGGGAGTTGAAGAGGGGGCATAGCCCCCTCTGGAAAAGACCTTTGTGGGTGGGCTGGTGTGGGAAAAACTACCTGGGGGGAGGGGTGGGAAAAGATATAAAAAGGGAGGTCAATGCCCAAAAACCGCTTTAACGCTTGCCCCGGCTCACTATCTCGCGGGCGGCGACCACGCCCGAGACCGACGCCTGGATTAAGCCCCGGCTGACGCCGGCGCCGTCACCGACGGCGAACATGTTGCCGACCTCGGTCTCCAGGCTGGGGCTGAGCTGGGGGCGGGAGGAATAGAACTTAACCTCAGTGCCGTAGAGCAGGGTATGGTGCGAGGCCACGCCCGGGGCAAGTTTCTCCATTGCCTGCAGCATCTCCACGATGCCGGTGAGGTAGCGGTAGGGGAGGGCGAAGCTGAGGTCGCCAGGGGTGGCGTTCTGCAGGGTGGGTTTGGTCAATCCCCGCTCGATGCGCTCCGGAGTGGAGCGCCGGCCCTCCATCAGGTCGCCCAGGCGCTGCAGAAGGACCCCGCCGCTGAGGATGTTAGCCAGCCGGGCCAGATACCGCCCGTAGGCAATGGGCTGGTTAAAGGGCTTGGTAAAGGCGGTGCTCACCAGCAGGGCGAAATTGGTGTTTTCGGTCTTGCTCTCGGCGTAGCTGTGCCCGTTGACGGTTATTACTGGGTCGCAGCCGCCAGTAGATTCCATGATGACCTCGCCACCGGGGCACATGCAGAAGGTCCTCACCCGGTCGTCAAAGCTCTTGGAGAGGAATTCCAGCTTTGACTCATAGAGAACATCGGTCAGGGGCGCCATTACCGCCGCCGGCACCTCCACCCTCACCCCCACGTCCACCGGGTTGCTGTGCATGGTCAATTTAAGCCGCTCGGCTTCTTTGGTCAGCCAGTCGGCTCCCTCTCTGCCCGGAGCCAGAATCAGGTAATCGCAGCTAAAGCTCTCGCCGGCCTCGGTCTTAACCCCTTTGACCTTGCCCCGGCCAACAGTGATAGAGGAAACGGCGGTCCGCAGCCTGGATTCTATATGTGGACTTAAGTGCTCCCACATCGCCTTGAGCACCAGTCGGCAGTGCTCGGTGCCAAGGTGGCGTATAGGCATCGGCACCAGCTTCATTCCCGCCAGGTCGGCCTGGCTCCGCAGTTGGTCAACCTTTTTCCCGGTGCCGTACAGCTTATCGGGGGCGCCGAACTTGAGGTAGACCTCGTCCACGTACTTGATAAGGGCTTCGGTCTGCTCTTCTCCGAGGTAACCGGGGAGCCTGCCGCCCACCTGGGGAGTCAGGGTCAGCTTGCCGTCGCTGAAAGCCCCCGCCCCGCCCAGGCCGCAGACCAGGTCGCAGGGTGAGCAGGGAGGGCAGGGCTGGCCGGTGTCCCGCGCCGGGCACTGGCGCTTGTCAATGTCCCTCCCCTTCTCAATGAGCAGAATATCCAGGTCAGCTGCGGGAGCCAGTTCTAAAGCGGCAAAGATACCCGCTGGACCACCGCCGACGATGATGACATCGTATTTCTTGGTCATTTTGACAGCTTTGCCATTGTATAGCCTGTAGCTTTAGCCGTCAAGGA
>JAUWXS010000101.1 GCA_030616265.1 Dehalococcoidia bacterium | reverse complement strand
TTTTCCTAGACCGGGGGCTGGCTGCCACCAGGAAGTTTGTCCTCAAGCTAGCCGATAAAAAGCTAAAGAAAGTGCCGAGCCAGGGGGTGGAGGCTGATTATAAATCAAAGCTGCAGGAGATTATTCAGGCCAAGCGGCAGCTAAAGCCCAACTACAGGGTAATAGAAGCCATAGGTCCAGCCCACGAACGCCGCTTCACCGTTGAGGTGAGGGTAGGTGACAGCATTATGGGACGGGGGTCGGGCAAAAGCAAAAAGGCAGCTGAGACAGAAGCCGCCCGCTCGGCTTTAGCCCAGCTCCCCGACAACTTTACACCATAGCTCCCCTTTGCTAAACTTTAACTAGTCAGGTCGCCAGCGATTATACTAAGATAGAGGTGTGACCATGGGGCGTCGAGATTACCGACACCGAGAAGCGAAGAGGCCGAAGAAAGACGACAGGAAAATAGCCCGCCCCACTATCTTGACCCCACCAGCCACGGTGGAAGTGATTAAAAAGGGGAAGAAGGGGAAAGAGGAGGAGGCAGAGAGATAGCCGCCTACCAACAGCTTCACCAAAGCGGGGAGTTAAGGGCTCGGGCGGAAAGAGCCAGAGCCATCCTGGAAGAGTGCCGGCTGTGTCCCCGCGGCTGCGGGGTCAACCGCCTGGCTGGTGAGAGCGGCCAGTGCCGGGTTACCAACGAGGTCATGGTCTCCAGCTACGGTCCCCACCTGGGGGAGGAAGCGCCCCTGGTGGGCAGTCACGGCTCAGGGACTATCTTCTTTAGCTACTGCAACCTGCACTGCGCCTTCTGCCAGAACTACACCATAAGCCAGCTCGGCGAGGGAAGTCCGGTAGCCAAGGAGACGCTGGCCAGCATGATGCTCTCGCTGCAGGAGAGGGGCTGCCACAACATAAACCTGGTCAGCCCCAGTCACGTGGTGCCCTACATCTTGGATGCCTTAGACCTGGCGGCGGCTAAAGGGCTCCATCTGCCCCTGGTCTATAACACTGGCGGCTATGATGCTATGGAAACACTAAAGATACTTGACGGCATCATTGATATCTATATGCCCGACATGAAATACTCCGATGCAAAAACTGCCGAGGAGCTATCGGGGATAAAAGACTACCCCACCAAAAACAGGGCTGCGGTCAGGGAGATGCACCGCCAGGTGGGCGACCTCCAGCTGGATGAGCAGGGCGTAGCCCAGCGCGGCTTGCTGGTGCGCCACCTGGTACTGCCCGGCGGGCTGGCGGGGACTAGAGAGGTGGTAAAGTTCCTCGCCCGAGAGGTCTCCGCCAATACCTTTTTGAACATTATGGCTCAGTACCGACCCTGCCATAAGGCTTTTGACATCCCTGAGATTAACCACCCCCTGCAGGATCAGGAGTTTGACGATGCCATTGACCTGGCTCACCAGGAAGGCTTGTTCCGACTGGATAAAGAGCAGTTCCTCCGACCACTGAGATTCGTGATGAGATAGAACGATGAAAACGACTGATTTAGCCTCGGTTAGAGCCATGGTATACGGCGATGTTCAGGGCGTCTTCTTTCGCGCCTTTGCCTCCCAAAAGGCTAAGGGGCTGGGGCTGAAAGGCTACGTGCACAATCTGCCCCGAGGAGGCTCGGTAGAGGTTGTCGCTGAGGGAGAAAGAAAGCGGCTGGAAGAGCTGGTCGCCTATCTTATGGTGGGACCGCCGGCAGCTAAGGTGGCGAGGGTAATTACCAACTGGTCGGAACATAGCGGGCGCTATACCGAGTTCAGCGTAAAGTATTAGGCAACCCTTTTAGCCTGCCGCCGCTTGATTTTCTTCAACCTGCCTCAGCCCATAGTAGTGGTCGCTCTCCAGCAGGCGAGAGAGAAACTCCACCGGGGTGCGCTGGAGAGCATCGCCCCGCCGCTCCACCAGCTGACTGGCCAGCTCCGCCAGAGCGAGGGGCTGGTTACCGTTAGCCAGGAAGAGGCGAAACACGCTCTCGGAAATCGGCGACTTCCCGGTAATAAATCCCGGGGTCTGGGAGCAGCAATCCCTGATATGGGCCAGCAGGTCAACCGCCGACATCGGCTCCTTGCCCCCTTCAAGCTGCTCACGGCAGGCGGGGCACAGGCAGCCCTCCGCCTGGACTGAAAACGAACGGCCATGCTGCTCAAGCCATTCTAAATCGATGAACCAGCGCTCAGCGGGTTGCTCATCACCCATGCTCTACACCTAGCTTTCTAGCCCCACCCGGGCTTCTTTAATCAAATCGAGGTAATCGGTCTTAATCCCCAATACTCCTGAAGCTTCGCTGTCTACCTCATAAGGCTCGCCGACGAAAACACGGCCGCACTGCTCAACCATACCCCGAGTCGGGTCTTCGTGCCCGACGAGCTTCTGGCGGGCTTCAATAATGCCCAGGTCAAAGGGCAGAGTAAAGTAGAGGTCAGCTATCACCCGGTCTATCCCCAGCTCATACAGGTCTTCCCACCCCCACGGTGCCCCACTCCCGTACTTGCTGCTGGGCAGCACCGAGAGCAGGTTGGCTATGCTTAAATAGCCTTCATCCTGAATCACCTTCAGCGGCGCTACCGTTATTAAGTAATCGCAGGACAGGATAACATTAGGCACCCAGAAGGTAGGTACCGTCAGGGGCTTGGGCAGGGGATTATCTACCTCCACCCAGACGCAATCCTTCACATCCAGGGTCAATACCCGGGGGAAATTATAGCCCAGGGTCTGGTATATGGGGTAGACCGGCTCCCCGTCGGGGGTGCCCTCAAGGATAAGGACATCGGCGTCGCTGACCTGCCTGATGCCCTCTATTATTGCCGAGAGCATCTCCTGGCTGGTGCTCACCGGATACGGTGCCGGGTAGGCAGCGCTGGGTTTAATCAAGACCCGCCGCGCCCGGGATATCACCGACGGTGGTTCAAAAACGAACTCCGAAGCATCAAATATCAAACCTGTCTCCTGAAAACCATTACTCTACTTCCTCGCCCCAATCCAGCATCATCACCTGCACCGAATCCCCTTTCTTCACGCCGGGCTTATCCTCAGGGACAATCACCAGCCCGTTAGCCAGAGCCATAGAGGTCAAAACCCCCGAGCCCTGGGGGCCGGTGAGTCGGGCGAAGTACTTGCCGCCGCGCTTTTGCACCACCGCCCGGGCAAAGATACGCCGCCCATCGGTATTTTCAATCGGCTCTTCTATTACCGCTTCTATCAAGGGCTTGGCCAGATTTTGCCGGCCCATCATCTTGAGCATCGCCGGGCGGGCAAACAGCTCAAAGTTAATCATGGCGCTGACCGGGTTGCCGGCCAGACCGAAGA
>JAUWXS010000022.1 GCA_030616265.1 Dehalococcoidia bacterium | reverse complement strand
AAGATGATATCCGACCAGGTGAAAGACTACTGCTACGGCCTCTACGGCAAGCCCCCCACCCCCATCGACCCCCAGGTGCAGAAGATAGCCCTCAAGGGCTACCCACGGGGCGAGACACCCATTACCAGCCGTGCCGCCGATATGCTGGAGCCTGAGTTAGAAAAAGCCAAAGAGGAGACCAAGGACATCGCTAAAGATATCGGCGATGTGCTCATCTACGCCCTCTACCCCCTCACCGGCATGCGCTTCTTGAGGTGGAAATACGGGCTGGAGGCACCGCCACCCGAGGTCAAGCCCAAGACCATGGAGGACATAAAGCGTGAAGACGAGCTTATCGCCAAGATAAAAGCGGGCAAGTTAACGGCGAAAGACGCCCAACCCACGGGGGCGGGCGTCAGGACCTTTAAGGTCTATGTCGGCGACGAGGTCTATAGCGTCGGCGTGGAAGCAACCGACGCGCCGCCTGCAGCGGCACCCCCATCGGCCAAGCCCGCAGAGAAGGTTCAGGAAGTCAAGAAGGTGGAGCCAAAAGCGCCGCCGCCCACCGCCAAAGTCGAAGGGACGGCTATTATCGCCCCCATGCCCGGTATAATTATACGCTACGAGGTAAAGGTGGGTGACCAGGTCAAGGCTAAAGACGTGGTGCTTATCCTGGAAGCGATGAAGATGGCTAACGCCATAACCGCCCCGGTGGGGGGCAAGGTTAAAGCCATAAACTTTGCCGCTGGCGATAAAGTAGCCAGAGACGACGTGCTGGCGGTAATCGGTTAAGCCAGAGCAAGGCTCACGTGGGTAAAACATTAGCTGAGAAAATCCTGAGTAAAAAGTCGGCGAGCGACGCCTGTGCCGGAGATATTGTTATCGCCCGGGTAGACCTGTCTTTTGTCCAGGATACCACCGGGCCGCTGACGGTAAGGCAGTTCCAGTCCGGCAGTTTCGAGCGCCTGGCCGACCCCGAAAAGACGGCCCTGTTTTTCGACCACGCCGCCCCCAGCCCCAACCGCCAGCTTTCTAACGACCACCTGCTGTTGCGGCAGTTCGCCCGCGAGACGGGCTGCCCGAAGTATGACGTCGGCAGCGGCGTCTGCCACCAGGTTGTGGCCGAAGCCCTGGCCAGGCCGGGGGATGTCGTCGTCGGGGCTGATTCCCACACGGTGACCGCCGGCGCCCTGGGGGCTTTCGCCACCGGCATGGGCTCCTCGGATGTAGCCATTGTCTTTGCCTTAGGTAAGACCTGGTTAAGAGTGCCGGAGAGCATCAAGATAACGCTCTCGGGGAAGTTCAGCCGGGGGGTGGGGGCTAAAGATTTAGTCCTGCAGCTTATCGGCATTGTTGGCGCCGACGGGGCGACCTACAAGGCGCTGGAGTTCGGGGGTAGTGGTTTAGCTAACTTAAATATGTCCGACCGCTTTACCATCGCCAACATGGCGGTGGAGGCGGGGGCTAAGGTGGGGCTTTTCCCTACCGATAAGGTTGCCCAGGACTACCTGAGGTCGCAGGGGCGGCCAGACCACTACCAGCCCCTGGCGGCTGATGACGACGCCAGCTACGAAAAGACGATTAATATAGACTTGGGGGCCCTGGAGCCGATGGTGGCCAAGCCCCATCAAGTAGACAATGTGGCGCCGGCCCGGGAGCTTAAAGGGACCAAAATCGAGCAGGTGTTTATCGGCACCTGCACCAACGGGCGGCTGGAGGACTTAGCTATAGCCGCTGGTATATTAAAAGGCAAAAGGCGCCACCCCGAGACCAGGCTTATAGTTGCCCCTGCCTCGCCGAAAGTGCTGCTGGAGGCTATCGGGGCGGGCTACATCAAGACGCTGGTGGAGGCGGGGGCTATTATACTGCCCCCGGGCTGCGGTGCCTGCCTTGGTCTGCACCAGGGGGTGCTGGCCGACGGGGAATCGTGCCTATCCACGGCCAACCGCAACTTCAAGGGGCGGATGGGCAACCCCGAAGCCTTTATTTATCTGGGCAGCCCGGCCACAGCAGCGGCGACAGCCATCACCGGCCAGATTACCGACCCCAGAGAGGTGATGTAGGTGCTAAAAGGACGAGCCTTTAAATTCGGCGACAACATCTCCACCGACCATATCACGCCCGGGCGGCTGGCCCACCTGAGGAGCAACCTGCCCGAATTAGCCAAGCACGTCCTGGAGGACGCCGACCCCACCTTTGCTTCCAGGGTGAAGGCGGGGGACTTTATCGTTGCCGGCAGTAATTTCGGGCTCGGCTCCAGCCGGGAGCACGCGCCATTAGTTATCAAAATGGCCGGGGTCAGCGCTATACTGGCCAAGTCGGTTGCCCGCATATTCTTTAGAAACGCTATTAATCTGGGGCTGCCGGTGCTAATATGTGATACCGACGGCATTAACGACGGAGATGAGCTGGAGGTTGACCTGAGCAAGGGTACGGTCAATGATATAAGCAAGGGCCAGAAGCTCACCTTCGGCAGGCTGCCCGATGTCATGCTTAAGATTCTGGACGAAGGCGGGCTCCTCCCCTATATCCAGAAGTACGGCGACTTTAAGCTTTAAAGGAATAACTATGGTTCATAATATCACCCTTATCCCCGGCGACGGAATAGGACCTGAGGTTAGCCAGGCAACGAGGCGGGTCCTTGATGCCAGCGGCGCCCGCTTTAAGTGGGACGTGGTCTACGCCGGCGCCGAGGCCGAAGAGGAATTCGGCGCTCTTCTGCCCGAGGCTACCCTGGCCTCCATCAGAAAGAACCGGGTCGCCATCAAGGGGCCGGTGACCACTCCCGTCGGCTCGGGGTTCAGGAGCATCAACGTCGCCCTGCGCAAGAAGCTGGACCTCTATGCCTGCCTCCGCCCCTGCAAGATTTACCCCGGAGCCCCGACCCGATTTACCGATGTCGATATTGTCGTGGTCAGGGAGAACACCGAAGACCTCTATGCCGGCATCGAGTTCGAGGAGAGCAAGCCGGAGACGGCCCGGCTGCGGCAGCTGGTCAGCGAGGCCACGGAGAGTGAAGTCAGGGAGGACTCCGGCGTCAGCCTGAAGGTGATTTCGGAGACGGCCAGCCGCCGCATCGTTAATTTTGCCTTTGAATACGCCCGCGCTCACGGCAGAAAGAAGGTGACCGCCGCCCACAAAGCCAATATCATCAAGTTCTCCGACGGGCTGTTTTTAGCCACCGCCAGAGAGGTGGCCCAGGAATATCCCGATATTGAGTTCGAGGACAGAATCGTGGACAACCTCTGCATGCAGCTGGTGAAAAGGCCGCAGCAGTTCGATGTGCTCGTTCTGCCCAACCTCTACGGCGACCTTATCTCCGACCTCTGCGCGGGGCTGGTGGGGGGACTAGGCTTAGCCCCCGGCGCCAACCTGGGCGACGACATGGCCATCTTTGAAGCCACCCACGGCAGCGCCCCCAAATACAAGGGGTTGAATAAGGTGAACCCGATGTCGATGATGCTCTCCGGGGTGATGATGCTAAGGCACCTCGACGAAACAGGAGCCGCCGACAGGCTGGAGGGGGCTATCGCCGCCGTTATCGCCGAGGGTAAGGACGTCACCTACGATATGAAGCCCGATGGCGCTAATGCCGTGGGCACCTCGCAGGTTGCCGATGCTATAATTAAAAAAATGGGGGGCGCAAAATAGCCAGCAAGATCAGCATTATCGGGGCGGGGAATGTGGGCGCTTCCTGCGCCCAGCGCATCGCCGAGCGGGGCTACGGCGAGGTCGTCCTGGTGGATATCGTCCCCGGCCTGGCGCAGGGTAAGGCGCTGGATATAATGCAGTCGGCGCCCATCCTCAACGCCGACATCCGCCTCAGCGGCACTACTGACTACCAGGAGACCGCCGACTCCGAGCTGGTAATCGTCACCGCTGGCCTCTTCCGAACACCGGGCATGACCCGCGACCAGCTGCTGCTGGCTAACATGAAAATCGTCACCGGGGTCGTCAATAATATCGTTAAATACTCGCCGCAATGTATTATACTTATGGTCAGTAATCCCTTAGACGCCATGACCTACCTGGCCATTCAGGTCAGTAAATTCCCCCGAAAGCGGGTCGTCGGCATGTCCGGGGTGCTGGATGCCGGGCGACTCAGCGCCTTCATCGCCGCCGAACTCAAGGTTTCGCCCAAGGATATCTCCCCCTGCGTCCTGGGGGCGCACGGCCGAAACATGGTGGTTATCCCCCGGCTGACCACGGTCAAGGGCAAAGCGCTTACCGAGCTATTGCCCAAGGAGACTATCGAAAAGCTGGTGGAGCGCGTCATACATGGCGGCCGAGAGATTGTCGACCTGCTCAAAAAAGGCAGCGCCTTTTATGCTCCGTCGGCGGGCATCGCCCGCATGGCCGAGGCCATCGTGCTGGACAAAAAGGAAGTACTGCCCTGCGCCGCTTATCTGGACGGGGAATACGGGATTAAAGACAGCGTCATCGGCGTGCCCGTAAAGCTGGGCAAGGGCGGCATCGAGCAGATAATAGAATTAGAGCTGAGCGCTGAAGAAAAACAAGCTCTGCATACCTCAGCCGAGGGAATAAGGGAGCTTATAGAGAAGATGGTCTTAAGCTGAGGGACGAAGCTGGAGATTGCTTCGTCGTCCTTCAGCCGAAGGACTCCTTCAGAATGACATATTGTGGGGAAGGACTTCCTCGCAATGACAGGGGGGGAAGAAAGACCTGGGGGGTTACAAAATCCCCCTCTATCTCCCTTTACTAAAGGGAGAGGTATTGTGACGGGGGGTGGGGAGAGAAGTCTATAGAGGTGACACCTCTATAGGGCGGGCCGGGTGGGAAATAAAACTTAGGGGGGTGGGGATTGAAAGAGATTGAAGCCAGCGCCATCACCCAGGCTATAGCCAAGCTCTGCCAGGAAGCAAACTTTACCTTAGGCGAGGACGTACTCTCCGCCCTCAAGCAAGCCCATCGGACCGAGCAGTCCCCACTGGGCAGAGAAACTTTAAACCAGATTATCGAGAATGCCCGAATTGCCCGAGAGGAGCGCCTGCCCCTCTGCCAGGACTGCGGCACCGCCGTCGTCTTCCTGGAAATAGGCCAGGATGTTCACATCAGCGACGGCGACCTCTATAAAGCCGTTGAGGAAGGGGTGCGGCGGGGCTACCACCAGGGCTACCTCAGAAAAGCCATGGTCAGCCAGCCCTTCTCCGACAGGATAAACACCAAGGATAACACCCCTGCCGTTATTCACAGCGAGATAGTACACGGCGACAGACTGAAGATTATGGTTATGCCCAAAGGGGGCGGGGCCGAGAATATGAGCCGAATGGCTATGCTCCTGCCCAACCAGGGGAAGAAGGGCATTATCGACCTGGTTTTGAAAACGGTTGACGAGGCCGGGGGTAACCCCTGCCCGCCGCTGATTATCGGGCTGGGGGTGGGGGGAACGGGGGAGAAGGCAATGCTCATGGCCAAGAAGGCTTTATTGCGCAGGGTGGGCGAGCCTAACCCCGACCCCGAGATTGCCCAGCTGGAGAAAGAAGTCCTGGTGCGGGTGAACGCCCTGGGGGTGGGGCCCATGGGCTTCGGCGGCACCACCACTGCCCTCGCCGTGCACGCCGAGGTTATGCCCACCCATATCACCAGCCTGCCGGTGGCGGTCAACCTCCAGTGCCACAGCGCCCGCCACAAAGAGATTATACTATGAATATCACCTCACCGATTAGCTCTAAGGTTATAGAAGAGCTGACCGTCGGCACCAGCGTCACCATTTCCGGGGTTATCTATACCGCCCGCGATGCCGCCCACCAGAGGATTATCCAGTCGCTGGATAATGGTGATAAGCTGCCCTTCGAGCTCAAGGGGCAGACGATATACTATATGGGGCCTTCTCCAGCGCCACCGGGGCGTGTCATCGGCTCCGCCGGACCCACCACCAGCCGCCGCATGGATTCTTATACACCACGCCTCCTCGCCGCCGGCATTAAAGCCATGATCGGCAAGGGGAGCCGTTCCCCGGAGGTAAGGGAGGCTATCAAGCAGTATAAAGCCGTTTACCTGGCTACTACCGGGGGCGCCGGCGCACTGCTGGCTAAAAGCGTCAGGCAGATAGAGACCATCGCCTACGAGGACTTGGGGGCTGAGGCTATAATGCGGCTGACGGTGGAGAACTTCCCGGCCATTGTCGCCAACGATATCTACGGGGGAGACCTCTTCGAGCAGGGCAAGGCTGAATATAAGAGGGGCTAGAGATTCTTCAGTCGCTGCGCTCCTTCAGAATGACAGAGGGGTTTTGGGAAGGACTTCCTCGCAATGACAGGGGAGTTTAAGGCGAAACTTTTAAGTCCCACCCAACCCACCCTAAAGAGCTCCACTCCTTAACTTCGGGGGTTACGCCCCCCACAACAAATGGGGGCGGGGAGAGAATCAATAGAGGCTTTGCCTCTGTTGGGTGGGAGCGGTGGGAAGAAAGACCTTGGGGGGAAAAGGGGGAAGAAACAATGGACTGCATTTTCTGTCAGATTGTAGAGGGTAAAATACCCAGCGACATCGTCTATCAGGACGAAGAGATAATCGCCTTCCGCGACATTAAGCCGCAGGCGCCGCTGCACCTGGTTATTATCCCCCGAAAGCACATCCCCTCCCTAGACCAGCTAAAAGAAAGCGACTCGGCCCTGGTGGGGCGCATGGTGGCTGTCGCCAACCAGCTGGCCAAAGACGAAGGGGTGGCGCAGAAGGGCTACCGGGTGGTGATAAACTGCGGTAAAGAAGGCGGACAACTGGTGCCCCACCTCCACCTGCACCTTCTCGGCGGACGAAAGCTCTCAGACCAGATCGGCTGACTTCTGGTACTCCAGAAAGGCGAGCAGCCCGGCGATACTCTTGGCGTCGCAGATAGCGCCCGAGGCAATCAGCCCGGGAATCTCAAGCAATGGCACCCTCACCAAACTAATGCTTTCGCTGTCCTCAGCCTGAAGCGGGCTGGGCACCAGGTCGGTGGCCAGATAGAGGTGGAGGTATTCGGTGCAGAAGCCGGGGGAGGAGTAAAAGCCGCCCAGCTTGGCCACTTTTTGAGGGAGAAAGCCGGTTTCCTCGCGCATCTCGCGGCGGACAGAGTCCTCGGGGGTTTCGCCGAGGTCAATGCCCCCCGCTGGTATCTCCAGCAACTCTTTTTCCACCGGCTTGCGGAACTGCTTCACCAGCAGGATGTTATCGGCGTCGTCAAGGGCGACAATCGCCACGCAATTTTCGTGCTCGACAATCTCGCGGCTGGTCTGCCTGCCGTTGGGCAGCTTCACGGTGTCAACCCGCAGCTTTACCGCCCGTCCCTCGAAGACCGTCCGGCTGGATAGCGTTTCTTCCGCCAAGCTAGACCTCCAGGTTATAGATAAGGGCTACCTCGTCGCAATCAGGGAACTTGGGACAGCGGTAGCACTCCGTCCACACCTTCCGCGGCAGCTCCATTTTGTCCACCTGCAGGAAGTCGAACTTCTTAAAGAGTTCTGGGTGGTAGGTCAAGCAAAAGACGGTGGTAATGCCCAGCCCCTCGGCTTCTTCAAGGCAGGCTTTGACCAGCTGGGCGCCAATGCCCTTATCCCGGCTGTCCTCGGCTACCGCCAGCGACCTTATCTCGGCCAGGTCCGACCAGAAAACATGCAGCGCTACACAGCCGAGCAGCTTCTCGCCATCCTTGACCACAAAACAGTCCCTCATGTTCTCGTAGAGTTCACTCAAGGAACGAGGCAGCATCTCGTCCTTTTCGGCGAAGAAGTTGATGAGCTTATGCATCTGGGGGACATCGCTGATTTTGGCTTTTTCTATCTTCAACTTAGTGTTTTCCTTTCAACTTTTGCTCCAGAGAGCTATAGAAAGCGGCTTCGGGGTGGATTCTCAGGAAACGGCCGCTGGTAGCGCTATGCCTGACGGTGATAACGGCGCCGTCCTCCAAAGGCGGATTGATATGGCCGTCAATGCTCAGCGTCGCCTCATGGACGGTAGCCAGGCGCAGCTTGACCACCGCCGTCGCCGGCAAGACCAGGCTGTAACCCAGACTGAGGTGGGGCAATATCGGCGAGAGCAGGAACTCCTTAGCCCGGGGGTGGAGGATGGGGCCGCCCGCCGAAAGCGAATAGCCGGTGCTGCCGGTGGCGGTAGCCACCACCACGCCGTCGGCTTTATAGGTGGTCAGCTTCTGGCCGTCAATGCTGGCTTCCACGTAGACGACCCGCGCCACCGCCCCCCGCGCCACCACCACGTCGTTCAGGGCAAAATAGCTGGTGCCGTCGTCAATAGTGGCTTCGAGCATGGCTCGCTCATCAAGCCAGCCCTTGCCCTCAAGCAGGGCAGGGAGTTTATCTTTGGCTTCCTTAGCGCTGAGCTCGGTCATAAAGCCCAACTTGCCCAGATTAATGCCGGTGATGGGGATGGGCTTGGGGGCGCTAACCGCTACCTGAGCCGCCCTCAAGATAGTGCCGTCGCCGCCGATGGTAAGAATCAAGTCGGTGCCAGCAACTTGAGAGCGTGCCTGCTCGCCTTC
>JAUWXS010000063.1 GCA_030616265.1 Dehalococcoidia bacterium | reverse complement strand
CACCCGACGGTCTAGTTGAGAGACGGCTCTTAGCTCACCGCTTAAGCCCACCTCCCCCGCCGCCGCCAGCTGCGGGTCGACGCTTATATCACGAAAACTGGAAGCAATAGCCAGGGCAATGCCCAGGTCAGCCGCTGGCTCGCCAATCCTGAGCCCGCCGGTGACATTGACGATAATATCCTGATTGCCCAGCTTTAACCCCACCCGCTTGGTCAGCACCGCCGTAATTAACAGCAGCCGGTTGAAATCGACGCCGTTGGCGGTGCGCCGGGGCAGGCCGAAGGCGGTGGGGGTGTTCAGGGCTTGAATCTCCACCAGCAGGGGTCGGCTGCCCTCTAAGGTGGGCACCACCGCCGAGCCTACGGCTTCATCCCAGCGCTGGGAGAGGAAGGCTTTTGAGGGATTAGCCACCTCCAACAGCCCCTCCTGCTTCATCTCAAAGACGCCGACCTCGTTGGTGGAGCCGAAGCGGTTTTTCACCCCTCGGAGCACCCGGTAGGCGCTGAAGGGTTCACCCTCAAGGTAGAGCACCACATCAACGATATGCTCCAAGACACGAGGGCCGGCGATAGCGCCGTCCTTGGTTACATGCCCGGCCACGAAAACGGGCACGGCACCGGGCTTGGCCCAGTGCATCAGCCTCAGGGTGCACGCCCTGACCTGGGTTACGCTGCCCGCCGTCGCATCCATCTCGGGGAGGGAGACCGCCTGGATGGAGTCAATGACTACCAGCGAGGGGGCTAGTTGTTCCAGGTGGCTCAGGATAACATTAAGGTCGGTCTCAGCCAGGAGGTAGAGCCTCTCTCCGCTCACCCCCAGCCGCTCCGCCCTGAGCCTGATTTGGGACAGCGTCTCCTCGCCGGAGACATAGGCTACTTTGCCCCCTGCCTGTGCCACCAGAGCCGAGACCTGGAGCAGCAGGGTGGACTTGCCGATGCCGGGCTCGCCCCCCATGAGTACCAGCGAGCCGGAGACCAGCCCACCACCCAGCACCCGGTTGAGCTCGCCCAGGGGGAGGGGGAGGCGGTCGGAGCTATTGGTTGCCACCTGGGATAGCTCCTGGGGCGGGTTTGACATGTCGGCAATCGGGGTGGGGGTAGTGGCGGAGACTACGGTTTCTTCAAAGCTGTTCCATTCCTGGCAGTTGGGGCAGCGCCCCAGCCATTTCAGGCTCTCCTTGCCGCAGTTTTGACAGACAAAGATAGTCCGGCCGCTGGATTTAGCTGGTTTGACCATAGCTTGACTTTATCCCATTTTGGGTGGCAATGCAAGGGGAATCGGGGGTATTGTTAGCGAAGGTATTTTTACCCACCCTAGCCCGCCCTATGGGGCTGGCGCCCCTCTTAAACACCCCTTAAAGATAGGAATTTAAGGGCGAAGCCTTTGAGGGTGGGTCGGGGTGGGCAGAAAGACCTCAAGTAGCTAAGGTTGGGTGAAAAAAATTAATAAATATCCTGAAATCGGGGTCAGGGGAAAAGGCGCACTGAGGTTGTAGCTGGTTTTAGCCGACCATACCCAGGAATATGCCGGCAGCGGTGGCGGTGCCGATGACGCCGGCGACATTGGGCCCCATAGCGTGCATCAGCAGGAAGTTCCTGGGGTTAGCCTCCTGCCCCATCCGCTGCACCACCCGGGCCGACATGGGTACTGCCGAGACGCCGGCGGCGCCAATCATGGGGTTAATCTTCTCCTTGGAGAAGAGGTTCATCAGCTTGGCCAGGCTTACGCCAAAGGCGGTGGAAGAGGCAAAGGCTACCACTCCCAGGCCAAAGACCATCAGGCTATCCGCGTTGAGGAAGCTATCGGCGCTCATAAAGCAACCGACGCACAGGCCGAGCAGAATAGTAAGCACATTCATAAAGGCGTTGGCGGCGGTGTCGGCCAGCCGGTCGGTAACCCCGCTTTCCTTGAGCAGGTTGCCGAACATAAACATGCCGATAAGCGGGGCCGACTTGGGCACCAGCAGTATGATTATAGTGGCGGCGGCTATGGGGAAGAAGATTTTCTCCCTCTTGGATACCGCTCTCATCTGCGGCTTCATGTATATCGCCCGCTCTTTCTTGGTGGTGAGCAGTTTTATCACCGGCGGCTGGATAATAGGCACCAGCGCCATATAGGTATAGGCGGCGACGGCCGTCGCCCCGATAAAGTTAGGCGCCAGCCGGTTGGTCAAATAGATAGTTGTCGGCCCGTCGGCACCACCGATGATGCCGATAGAGCAGGCTTCGGCTATGCTGAACCCCAGCAACAGGGCGATAAAGAAGGCGAAGTAGACGCCAAACTGGGCGCCGGCGCCCAGGATTAGGGTCTTGGGGTTGGCGATGAGGGGACCGAAGTCGGTCATTGCCCCCAGGCCGAGGAAGATAAATACGGGTATTATCTCCCAGGCAAGCCCGTAGGCAAATATTCGGGAAACTACGCCCGCTGGCTCGCCGCCGACGACATAGGCTTCAGTCACATTCCCCTGGACGATGGTGGCCATCAGACCGCCCAGGGGCAGGTTGACCAGGATAATGCCAAAGCCGATGGGCACCAGCAGCAGGGGCTCCATCTTCTTGGCGATGCCCAGATACAAAAGGGCTCCACCGATAATAAGCATTACAATGGAGCCCCAGGTGAGGTTCAGAAAACCTAGCTCAAAGAATCCCGACAATTTATCCCCTTCAGTATTCTATAATAGCCACCTGGTCGCCGACCTCAGCCACCTGCCCCACCGAAAGCTCTATCTTGGCCACGGTACCAGCGACCGGAGCCAGTATCGGATTCTCCATTTTCATTGATTCCAGCATACAGAGTGTATCCCCCTCCGCCACCTTGCTTCCCTCTTTAACATTCACGCTCGTTATCTTGCCCGTTATCGGGAACTCGACATTCTCCTGTGCCAATTCTAGTCTCCTTTCTTCTCTTCAGCCTCGCCCTTATCGCCGCCGGTTCTGCGTAGCACCAGGCCTATCAGCCATACGGCTAAAGCCAGGATGATTAATACGGCAAAGACAAGGCCAAAACCGGTGCCGCCGATCTTAAATGCTTCTGCCCAGGTCCAATCTGGTGTCATATCTTTAATCCACGGCTAATTTGGGCGAACTCAAAGGGCGGGTGTGGTAGCCGTAGGGTTCCCCGCCCTTTGAGTGCCAAAGGCCTGTATTATCTTGGTTAACTTACGCTTTATCATCTCCGGCTAGTGCTTCCACGGCGGCGGGATGGACTACAATCTCACCGTCCTCCAGGTCGACTATAGCCGTATCTTCAGCGCGGAACTTGCCGCGGAGCAGGCTTTCCGAGAGTTTGTCTTCAACCATATCCTGAATTACCCGCCGTAAGGGCCTGGCGCCGAAGACCTCGTCGTAGCCCTTTTCCCCGAGGAAGTCTTTGGCGGCGCCGGTTACCTCCAGCTTTATCCCCTTCTCCTCAAGCTGCTTGGATACCTGAGCCAGCATCAGGTCGACTATCTTTCTGATATCCTCCTTGGTCAGGGCGTGGAAGACCACCACCCCGCCGATGCGGTTTAAGAACTCGGGGCGGAAGGACTTCTTCAGCTCGTCAAGCAGCTTCTCCTTCATCTTTTCGTAGTCCATCTGCTTGGTTTTGCTTTCATCGCTGCGCGAGGTGAAACCGATTGAGCTGCCCTTTCGGATAAGCTCGGCGCCAATGTTGCTGGTCATAACGATAATGCTGTTGCGGAAGTCAACCCGCCGACCCTTGGCGTCGGTCAGGTGGCCATCGTCAAATATCTGCAAAAGGATATTAAATACGTCGGGGTGAGCCTTTTCAATCTCGTCTAAAAGAATGCAGCAGTATGATTTGCGCCTCACCGCTTCGGTGAGCTGCCCGCCTTCCTCAAAGCCGACATAGCCCGGGGGCGCTCCCACCAGGCGGGATACGGTGTGCTTTTCCATAAACTCGGACATATCGAGCCTGATGAGCGTATCTTCGCTGCCGAACATGAACTCGGCCAGGGCTCTGACCAGCTCGGTCTTGCCGACACCGGTGGGGCCTAAGAAAATAAAGTTGCCGATGGGGTGGCGGGGGTCTTTGATTCCAGCCCGCGCCCTTCTTACCGCCTTGGCGATGATATTAATCGCCTCGTCCTGGCCGATAATGCGCTTATGCAGCACTTCCTCCATTTGCAGCAGGCGGCTGGTCTCATCGGAAGCCAGCTGCACCACGGGAATGCCGGTCCACATGCTGACTACTTCGGCGATATCTTCTTCGCCTACTTCCGGATTATCCTGCCCCTGCTCCGCCTGCCACTCCTCTTCCATCTTCTTTATCTTCTCTTCGATCTGGAGCTCGCGCTGGCGCAGCTCGGCGGCATACTCGTACTGCTGGGTTGCCAGCGCCGCCTCTTTGTCCTTGCGCACGCTGTCCTCGGCTCGCCTGGCTTCCTTGAGGGTGATGGGGATAGTGCGGTGTCTGATTCTTACTCTTGAAGCCGCCTCGTCGATGAGGTCAATTGCCTTATCGGGCAGGAAGCGGTCGGGGATATATCTCGCTGAGAGCGTGGCGGCGGCACTCAGCGCCTTATCGTTTATTATTAGCTGGTGGTGCTCTTCGTAGCGCTCCTTAACCCCTTTTAAGATCTCCAGTGTTTCGTCTACCGAAGGCTCCTCCACCAGAATCGGCTGGAAGCGCCGCTCCAGGGCGGCGTCTCGCTCTATGTACTTGCGGTAATCGTCCAGGGTGGTGGCGCCGATGCACTGCAGTTCGCCTCGGGAGAGCGATGGCTTTAAAATATTGGCGGCGTCAACCGCCCCCTCCGCTGCCCCGGCACCCACCATGGTGTGAAACTCATCGATAAAGAGCACGCAGTTACCCGCCGTCTTTACCTCATCGATGACCTTCTTTAAGCGCTCTTCGAACTCGCCGCGGTATTTCGTGCCCGCTACTACCGCCCCCATATCCAGGGTAATTATCCTCTTTCTTTCCAGCGTATCGGGGACATCGCCGGCGAGAATGCGGTGA
>JAUWXS010000037.1 GCA_030616265.1 Dehalococcoidia bacterium | reverse complement strand
ATGGGCAGCTACAGCCCGCCCCAGTTTTTGACTCCAGCCTTGGCCAAAACAGTGCGGGAGAAAATCATGGAGCCGGCGGTAAAGGCGATGCATGACGAAGGCAGAGCCTACCGGGGCATCCTCTACGGCGGCTTGATGATCACCAAAGACGGGCCCAGGGCGCTGGAATTCAATGCCCGCTTCGGCGACCCGGAAGCTCAGGTAACCCTGCCTCTGCTTGAGACCGATCTGGTGGATATTATGCTGGCGGTGAACGATAACAAACTTAGTCAGATAAAGGTAGAATGGAGCGATGATGCCTGCGTGGGGGTGGTAATGGCTTCGGGCGGCTACCCCGCCAGCTATAAGACCGGCTTTGCCATCAGCGGGCTGAATAATCTGGATAAAGATATCGTCGTCTTCCACGCTGGAACCAGGCTAGGCGAAGGGGGAGAGGTATTGACCAGCGGGGGCAGAGTGCTCACCGTAGTTGCCCGGGGCAAGACCCTCGCCGAAGCCAGAGAAAAGGTATACGCCAATATATCACGCATTCAATTCGAAGGTTGCCACTATCGTAAGGATATTGCTTTAATTAAAGAGGTGACTTAAGGGGCAAGCTACCATATACATTAATAATAATGTACATTATTATAATAGTGTTCTCCATCGCCCTTGAGGGAGGTAGATAAAAATGCCGCTAGTAGCCGTCGTTATGGGTTCCAAGTCAGATGCCGAAGCCATCAAGCCGACGCTGGATATCTTAGATGCCCTTGGCATTGAGCACGAGGTTAATGTTATATCGGCCCACCGCACCCCGGAAAAGGCGCGAGAATATGCCCTCTCGGCACGGGAGCGTGGCCTTGAGGTAATAATCGCGGCGGCGGGTGGGGCGGCGCACCTGCCTGGAGTCCTGGCCAGCTGGACTACACTGCCCGTCATCGGCGTGCCCATCGCCAGCGGCGAACTGAAAGGGGTTGATGCCCTCTACTCCATAGTCCAGATGCCCGCGGGTATACCCGTAGCCGCCGTAGCTATCGGCAGCGCCGGCGCCAAGAACGCCGCTTACCTGACCGCCGAAATCCTGGGTATAAAGCATGATAAAATAAGAAAAGCCTACGAAAATTACCGTAGCAAGCTAAAGGGAGATAAGGGTTCTTAACTAGGGGTAGATGGAAGGGGATGAGGTTGATAAATAACCTCAAGGAGACGACAAATGATTGAGCGCTATTCCAGGCCCCGGATGAAAAGAGTATGGTCGGACGAGAATAAGTTCGCCAAGTGGCTCCAGGTGGAGATTGCCGTCTGCGAGGCGTGGGCGGAGCTGGGTGTCATTCCTCGGGAAGACCTGTCCAAGATAAAGCTGGCGCGGGTCAATCTCAAGCGCATGGAGGAGATTCTAAAAGAGACCCACCATGATGTAACCGCCTTTTTAGGCTCCGTATCCGAAAGCCTGGGGGAGGAATCACGCTTTATCCACCTTGGTCTTACCTCCTCCGATGTCATCGATACCGCCCTCAGCCTGCAGCTGCTTGAGGCGGCTGAAATACTGAGCCAGGATATAAAAGAGCTCATCACGGTACTGGCGCGGCAGGCAATAAAGCACAGATATACGGCTATGATTGGTCGCAGCCACGGCGTCCATGCCGAGCCGATTTCCTTTGGCTTTAAGCTGGCGCTGTGGGTCGAGGAGATGAGGCGCAATCTACAGAGACTGGCTGATGCCGAAAAAGTAATCGCCGTGGGCAAGATTTCAGGAGCCGTGGGCACCTACGCCACCCTGTCTCCCGAGCTTGAAGAGAAGGCCTGCGCCAAACTGGGTCTGGTTGCGGCCCCTATTTCCAGCCAGGTCCTGCAGCGCGACCGCCACGCTCAGTTCGTGACCACCTTAGCCATAGTCGCCAGCTCGCTGGAGAAATTTGCCACCGAAATCCGGGGGCTGCAGAAGACCGAAACCAGGGAGGTGGAAGAACCCTTTGCCGCCGGCCAGACCGGCTCTTCGGCTATGCCCCATAAGCGCAACCCCGAGCTTTGCGAGCGAGTCTGCGGCATAGCCCGGCTGGTGCGGGGCTACGCCCTGACCTCTATGGAGAATATCGCCCTCTGGCACGAGCGTGATATCAGCCATTCCTCCGCCGAGCGCATTATCCTGCCCGACTCCTGCCTGATACTGGACTACTCCCTGGCTATTTTCACCTCGGTAATGAAGGGGCTGGTGGTCTACCCCCAGAAGATGAAGCGGGACATGGGACTTACCAAGGGCTTAATCTTCTCGCAGCGGGTGATGCTGGCCCTTATCGATAAGGGCTTGAGCCGTCAAGAAGCCTATAAGATGGTGCAGCGCAACGCCATGAAGGCATGGAAGGGGAGTAGAAACTTCCTGACTTTGCTCAAGGCCGACGCCGAGGTTACTGCCGTCCTGCCGGTAGATGAGCTTGAGCCATTGTTTGACGAGCAGTACTACCTGCGTTATATAGATGATATCTTCGGGCGCTTAGGCCTGACCGAGTCTCAGTGGCAAGGGGGTATAGCCGGGCCTTCCGACTTTGCTCCCAGAGCAATATAATGAGCATTAATCAATCGGTTTTGCTCAATACAGACCTGCCCCTGCCCCTCTTTGTTAAGGGTAAGGTGCGCGATAGCTATGAGCTGGGCGAACACTTGCTAATTATCGCCACCGACCGCATCTCGGCCTTTGACGTTGTCCTGCCCTGCGGCATTCCCAATAAGGGCCTGGTGCTGAATAAGCTCTCCGCCTTCTGGTTCAACCAGACTAGAGACCTGATGCCCAACCACATGATAGAACCCATTGATGATGTCAGCTCTCTTGATGCTTATCTTCCCGCCGGCAGCCGTTTTGTTCCTCCCCCTTACCTGGCGGGGCGGTCCATGGTGGTTAAAAAGGTCAAGCGTCTTATGGTCGAATGCGTGGTGCGCGGCTATCTTGCCGGCTCAGCCTGGGAGGAATACCAGCAGCACGGCACTATCTCTGGCTTACGTGTTGACAGGGGATTGAAAGAGAGCCAGGAGTTGCCCCAGCCCTTATTCACCCCCACCACCAAGGCGGAAACCGGCCACGACCTGCCGCTGTCCAGGGACGAGATGAAGAAATTAGTCGGTGCGCATATAGCCGATGAGCTGGAGGAGAAGAGCCTGTCCATCTATAACTACGCCCGGGGCTATGCCATATCCAGGGGCATTATCATGGCCGACACCAAGTTCGAGTTCGGCCTGGATGGTGATAAGCTGATCATCATTGATGAGCTATTAACACCCGACTCATCGCGGATATGGGATGTCGAGCTGTATAAGGTCGGTCAGTCCCAGCCCAGCTTTGATAAGCAGCCGGTAAGAGACTGGCTCGCCCAGTCGAGGTGGGATAAGAAGCCCCCCGCCCCAATGCTCCCCCCGGAGGTTATTGAGGCTACTGCCGGGAGATACGAGCGGGCTTACGAGAGGCTGACTGGCAACAAACTGAGCAATTAAGCCCTCAATTTTGGCAACAGGAGAGAAATATGCCTGAAGAGAAGGAAGTCCCCGAGTACTATTCAGACCACTTCATGATTGCCGGCGGACCCTACGGTGTGGTGATTAACTTTGCCGAGAGCCCCCCTGAGCCTGGCCCGGGCAAGACTCCGGAGACGGTGGCTAGGATTCGGATGAGCTATGAGCACATAAAGACCCTGACCTTTGTTATGGCTCGGCATGTTAAGAAGCTGGAGAGGGAGAACGCCGTCTCTTACCCGATACCGGCCAAGGTGCTTTCCGGGCTTGGCATAGCTAAAGAGGACTGGGACAGCTTCTGGGAAAGCTCTAGTTTTCCGCTCTGATTTTAATCGGGCTGAGGACGCTCAAGGCTAATCCTCCAGTAGACCCTTGGTGGTAGGCAGTTCACCCGAAAGCCGCTCGTCGACTCTGGTGGCGCTATCCAGGGCTCGGCCCAGGGCTTTGAACAGGGCTTCCGCTTTGTGATGGTCGTTTTTGCCGTATAGAATACGGGCATGGAGATTGAGCCTGGCTTCGGTGGCCAGAGACTCAAGAAAGTGGCGGATAAGGTCGGTGGCAAAGCCGGTCATATCATTATCGGTAAAGGGCAGCTCGAGCACGGTATATCCCCGCCCGCTGATGTCCACCGTCACCGCTGCCAGGGCATCATCCATAGGCACGGCAGCATCGCCCATCCTGATAATGCTCCTTTTCTCTCCCAGCGCTTCACCCAGGGCTTTGCCCAGACAGATGGCGACATCCTCAGCCAGATGGTGCTGGTCGTCGCCAGTGGCTGAAATCTTGAGGTCGAACCGGCCGTGTTGAGCCAGCTGCGACAGCAGGTGGTCAAACGTCTTGAGCCCGGTGCTGATCTGCCACTGGCCGCTGCCGTCAAGATTCAGCTCCAGGTTGATTTTGGTCTCTTTAGTCTCTCTTTTAATAGTAGCTGCCCTTGGCTTCTTCATCGCTCTCCACCTCGAAGAGTCTTCGACTCAAAGAGTCTTTGACCCCAGTTTAACACATTTCGGGTCGTTTATTAACCTCCCCCAACCTCTTTCAGGGCTTTAATCAGGGCGTCGGTGTGGTCGGGTCTACCCACGCTGATGCGAAGGGAGTTTTGCAGCAGCGGTATGTCGAAGTGACGGATTAATATCCCCCGGCTCTCCAGTTCCTGCTGTATTTTGGCGGCTTTGCCGTTGAGCACATGGCAGAAGATAAAGTTGGCTTGAGAGGGAAAGGGTTTCAACCATTCCAGCTTGCTCAGCTCGTTAAACAGCCTTTCCCTTTCGACGACTATAACCTTTACCTTACCGAGCAGGTAGTCAATGTCTTTCAGTGACTCCCGCACCGCCACCTGGGCGGCGATGTTCACGTTGTAGGGCAGCTTGATTCTCAGCAGGAAGCCGGCAATCTGGGGAGGGAGAATGCCATAGCCGACCCTTAAGCCGGCCAGCCCCGCCCATTTACTGAAGGTCCTTAAGACCAGCAAATTATCATACTTGGGGACGAGGGGGGTAACCGTTTCCCCGCTGAACTCGACATAGGCTTCGTCGGCCAGTACCGGCAACCCGGTATCTATCAGCTCCAGTATGTCCTGCTTGGGGGTGGGGGTTCCGGTGGGGTTATTGGGGTTAGCCAGCAGTATCATCTTGGTCTTTTTGGTGATGGCTTTCTTGACCGCGCTTACATTGACACGGTAATCTTCGTCTCTCGGCACCTCGACCAGCTTGCCGTTGCAGAGCATGGTGCTAAAGCGGAAGATATCAGAGGTAGGCACGCAGTTTATCACCTCGTCTCCGGGGCCGACAAAGAGGCGTATAAGAAGGTCTATTAGCTGGTCGCTGCCGCTGCCGACGATAATATGCTCGGAGCCGACGCCGGTATAGCCCTGGAGCAGCTGCCTCAGCTCGGTTTGGCTGGCGTCGGGGTAGATATTGAAGTAGGGGTAGCTGCCCAGAGCTTCGTTTACCTTGGGCGAACAGCCGTAGAGGTTCTCATTGGCATCCAGCTTGGTGATGCCGTTTATGGGCACCTTGACCTTATCCGACAGTATCTCCGGCGCCTTGCTGGGGACATAACCGCCAAAGGCAGCCAGGTCCGACCGTATTAGCTTGGTTATTCCTTCTTCAGACATTCCTTTCATCTCCCTTTCTATATCCCTAATAAATAAAATTCCCTCCGCCTGGAGGGTTCTGATCGAGTTTTGGGATTTTTTATTGTTCGGCTTTTATTCTCGTATACTACCCTCCAAGCGCGCGGCTGCGCCCGGTAAATATGAAGGCGTAATAATAGCTGTGGAAGGCAGTATCGGTTAACATTTCGCCTGACTCTAGCATAAGCGACTATAATTTGTCAATATTTTATTCCAGCCGCTTCTCCACCGCCCGGGCGTGAGCCTCCAGTCCTTCGGCTCTGGCGATGACGGCGGCGGCTTTAGCCAGTTTCTCTAGAGCGCCTTTATCCACATCAACCACGTTTATGAGCTTGACGAAATCGAGTATATTAAGCGGTGAGCTGAAGCGGGCGGTAGCGCTGGTAGGCATAACGTGGCTCGGACCGGCCACATAATCGCCCAGCACCACCGTCGAGCTGTCCCCGATGAAGATGCAGCCGGCGTTAGTTATGCGTTCGATATAGGCGTCGGCGTCCTTTACCATCAGCGAGAGGTGTTCCGGGGCGTAGAGGTTGGCTAGCTCTATAGCCTCGCTGATATCGGTGACTATGGCTATCAACCCCTGGTTCTGCAGTGATTCGCTGGCTATGGCCTGTCGTTCCAGGCTCTTTAGCTGCTTCTCTACCTCTTTAGCCACCTCGTCGGCTAGCTTTCTTGAGTCGGTTATCAATATGGCTGAAGCTAGGGGGTCGTGCTCCCCCTGTGCTAAAAGGTCGGCGGCACAATAGGCGGGGTCGGCGCTCTCGTCGGCGATAATCAGCACCTCACTTGGCCCCGGCAGGCTGTCAATACCCA
>JAUWXS010000089.1 GCA_030616265.1 Dehalococcoidia bacterium | reverse complement strand
GGGTTATTTTCTTGGGCTCGCCGATACTCAAGCCGCCGATGGCATAACCGGGGAAATCTAAAGAAGCCAGGTATTGCGCCGACTGACGCCTGAGCTCGGGGAAAATACCGCCCTGCACGATAGCGTAGAGCGCCTGGTCGGGGCGTTTTTGGGCTTTGAGGCACCTCTCCGCCCACCTATGCGTTCTTGCGGTGGCTTTTTTTACCTTCTCCAGGCTATCGTCGTGCGCCGGGCACTCGTCGAAGGCCATGATGATATCGGCGCCCAAGCTCTCCTGGTACTGGATAACCAGCTCAGGGGTAAGATGGTGCTGGCTGCCGTCGATATGGGAACGAAAGGTTACCCCGTCATCGCTTACACGCCGCAGGGACGCCAGGCTGAATATCTGGTAGCCGCCGCTGTCGGTAAGAATCGCCCCCTCCCAACCCATAAAGCTATGCAAGCCGCCCAGCTTCTCAATGACATCGATGCCCGGTCTCAGGTAGAGATGATAGGAGTTAGCCAGGACCATATTGAAGCCGAGGGTTTTGACCTCCTCCGGGGTCAGGGTTTTAACCGCGCCCTGGCTGCCCACGGGCAGAAACACCGGCGTCGGCACCGCTCCATGAGGGGTTAGCAGTTCGCCGGCGCGGGCCTGGCTCCGGGGAGAAGTTTTTATTAAACGAAAGCTATGCACTACCCTATCAAATGGCTGGCGATGATATTGCGCTGTATCTCCGAGACGCCGACGTATATCTCGGTCATCTTAGCGTCACGGTATAGTCGTTCCAGGGGCATGGTGGTCATGGCGCCGTAAGAACCGCCGACCTGCATCGCCCTGTCGGTGACCTCGACCGCCACTTGCGAGGCGAAGAGCTTGGCCAGCGACGACTCGTACTTGATATCCCGCCCCTGGTCACGAAGAAAAGCGGTTCTATAAACCAGCCACCGTCCCGCTTCTATACGGCTGGCCATCTCCGCCAGGTGCCCCTGAATAGCGGGCAACCGGGCAATCGGCTTTCCCAGCGCTTTTCTCTGCTTGGCATAGTCTATGGATATTTCCAGCGCCGCCTGGGCCACGGCTACCCCCTCCACGGCTACACCCAGCCGCCCCAGGCTTATCGCCTCAAGCAGAATTTCAAAGCCCCGCCCTTCTTCGCCGAGAAGATTTTTTGGGGGCACGCGGACATCGTCGAGATAGACCACCGAGGTGCCCAAACCCTTTAGCCCCATAGTTTTACAGGGCTCGCGGAGGTTATAGCCTTTAGAGGAGGTATCTATGATAAAAGCGTTCAACCCCTTGCCTTCGCCCCTGGCGAAGACCAGCGCCAGATTGGCGGCTGTGGCCAGGGCGACGAACTGCTTCTGGCCGGTGATGACATAGCCGTCGCCGCTTTTCTTGGAGACGGTGGTAATCGCCTGGGGGTCGGAGCCGGTCTCGGCCTCGGTAAAGGCAATACTGCCCAGCAGCTTGCCCTGAGCCAGCGGCGCCAAGAATGCCTTTTTTTGTTCTTCGCTGCCGAAGCGAAATATTGCTTCCTGAGGCACGGTGTTTATGGCCATGATGGCGCCGACGGTCATTGACGCCTGGCAGAGCTGCTCCAGCACCAGCGCGTAGCTTAAATAACCCGCCCCGCTGCCCCCGTATTGGGTCGGATAAGGCAGCCCCTGGTATCCCCGCTTGCCTATTTCTTTGGCTAAATCAAAGGGAAACTGCCCGCTGGTGTCAATCTCGGCGGCTTGTGGTCTGACCGACCTGGCGGCAAACTCCCTGGCTGCCCTCTGCAGCATCCTCTGCTGTTCGCTGAGATTAAAGTCCATTTATGTCAACTCTGGCGGTTGTGATTCATCGAGATAGCTCTGCAGGATGAGAGCGGCGGCTTGAGCGTCATAGCTGACCTTTCCCCTCCCCTTTTTGCCGCCCGTTGCCCGCTTCAGGCGTGCCGCCATCACCGTGGTCAGGCGTTCGTCCCGATAGTCTACCAGGACTTTGGTATACCGGCGTAGACGCTGGGCAAACTTCTTGACCTTCTCCACCTGCCGGCCCAGGCTACCGTCCAGCGAGCGGGGCAGCCCGACAATAACTTGCCCCACTCCTTGCTGGCTAATGATATCGATGATTGCCTTTATAGCCAGACTATCGTCCTTACGATTGATAACGGAAAAGGGGCTGGCCAGTATGCCTTCGGGGTCGCTGAGAGCCACCCCAATCCTCCTGTCTCCGATATCAAGTCCCAGACTGCGCATTATACCAGGCTCTTAACCAGCTTGAGAGCTTCGTCCAGCTTTTTCTTGTCTTTACCGCCGGCCTGGGCTAAGCCAGGCTTGCCCCCACCGCTACCCCCCACCACCCCGGCCACCTGCTTTACTATCTTGCCAGCGTCGTAGCCCTTAGCCACTAAGTCAGGGGTTACGGCGGCTAGAAAAGCGGGTTTGTCTTGATAGACGGTGCCCAGCACGACGATAGCGCTCTTGAGCTTATCCCTGATGATATCGCTCATCTCCCGCAGAATCTCCATCCGGGAAGATGGAATCTTAGCCGCCAGCACGGTTACCCCTTTGATAACCTCGGCCTGAGCCAGCAAAGACTCGGCAGTCTTCCTGGCTAACTCTCTTTCCAGAGCCAGCGTTCTCTTGCGCTCTCTGTCCAGCTCGGCATCTAGAGATTCCGCCGCCTTCTGCGAATCGGACAGGCGCTGGCTGATATAGGCTTCGGCTTCCCGTCCGGTAACGGCTTCGATACGCCTCAGCCCCGCCCCGATGCTGCCCTCGCTAATAATGTGAAAGAGGCCAATCTCTCCTGTTGAGGCAACATGGGTGCCGCCGCAGAGCTCGGCGCTGATAAACGGCTTGCCGATTTTTAATACCCTGACCGTGTCCCCATATTTTTCATCGAACAGGGCTATGGCGCCCGCCTCTATAGCCTCTTTATAGGGAAGGTCTTCGTCATATACCTTCAGGTTCTGGCGGATCTTCTCGTTGACGATGCGGTTTACCTCGGCAATCTGCTTATCGGTCAACGCCTTGAGATGTGAGAAATCGAAGCGGAGCCGATCGGGGGCGACCAGCGAGCCGCGCTGCTGGACATGCTCCCCCAGCACCTGGCGGAGGGCAAACTGGAGGAGGTGGGTAGCGGTATGATTGCGGGCGATATTCAGCCGCCGCTCCCTGTCAACTATTGCCTCGACCTCATCCCCAACACTCAAACTACCTTTAGTAACCTTGCCCTGATGCACAATAACGTTGGGCGGCACGTTAACGGTGTTGGTGACGACAAACTTGCCCGAAGGACCGACTATTTCACCCATGTCACCTACTTGACCCCCCATCTCCCCATAGAAGGGAGTGGCTTCCAATATAATAACTGCTTCTTGACCCGCTTTTATCGTCTTCACCGACCTATTGTCGGCGGATAAATCAATGATTTTGGATTTGCAGTTAAGGCTGCTATAGCCGACAAAGCTTGCAGCAACTTCAACGTCAATCTGGACTTCAGCCTCTCTAACGAAGTGTATGCGACCATAGGTTTTCTCCGTAGACCCACAATTTGGGCATTCCTTATCACTCTCTTTCAACCTTGCGCCGCACTCTGCACACCTAAACCCCTTCTGAGCAGCCCTTGCCCTCTCCCTCTGTTTAGCCATCTCCCGCTCGAAACCCCTTAAGTCCACGGAGAAGCCGTTGTCAGCGGCAATCTCGGCGGTCAATTCTACGGGGAAGCCGTAGGTGTCATATAACCGAAAGGTATCCTCTCCTGAAATCTCGCCCGCTTTAGTGGTCTCCCTCTCAGCCATGATGTTATTCAAAAGCTCCAAGCCGGTCTTGAGCGTTTCCCGGAATCTCGCTTCCTCATCCTGGACAACGTGATAGATGTGATCCTGTCTTTGCTGTA
>JAUWXS010000137.1 GCA_030616265.1 Dehalococcoidia bacterium | reverse complement strand
GACTGGAGCCGTATCAATAACCTAACCTTTGAGCAACCCGACTTTGATACCTTTCCTTGCCTCAAGTTAGCCATTGAGGCAGGAAGGAAAGGGGAAACCTACCCGGCGGTGCTTTGTGCTGCCGATGAGATAGGTTCCTCCCTTCTTGCCCGCCTCGATGGCTATCTTGAGGCAGGGGAAGGTGTCGGGGTCGGGCGGCTCGAAAGTCAGCTCTTTAATATTGTCCCAGTCGAGCCGGGGGAGGTGAGGGTTAGCCAGGCGTTCCGGGTAAGAGAGGGCGTACTGGATGGGCAGGCGCATATCGGGGTGGCCCAGCTGGGCTTTGACCGAGCCGTCGGCAAATTCCACCATGGAGTGGATAATGCTCTGGGGGTGGATTAAGACCCTGATGTTATCAAAGTGCATGTCGAAGAGCCAGCGTGCCTCGATGACTTCCAGCCCCTTGTTCATCAGCGTCGCCGAGTCAATAGTAACCTTGCTCCCCATCCGCCAGGAAGGGTGTTTTAATGCCTGCTCGGGGGTAACCTTAGCCAGACGGTCTGGTGAATAGTGGAGGAAGGGGCCACCCGAGGCGGTTAGTATAATCTTGGCGGGCTTGCCGCTCTCGCCCTCAAGGCACTGCCATATGGCGCTGTGCTCGCTGTCAACGGGCATAATCTGCGCCCCGTTTTGCCTTGCTTCGGCGGTGATAATCTCGCCGGCCATAACCAGCGATTCTTTGTTGGCCAGGGCGACCTGCTTGCCCGCCTGCACCGCTGCCAGCGTCGGCTTCAGCCCCCACTTCCCCGAGGTAGCCACAACCACCAGGTCTATCTCAGGGTGGCTGGCTATTTCCTCAAGTGATAGGAATTCGTATTCGGCGGTGGTGGGGGGTGGCACCTTACTATCCTGATAAAAGACGAACCGGGGCTGGAACTGGTCTATTTGCTCGGCGAGCAGGGTGGTGTTCTTGCCTCCCGCCAGCCCGATGACGCTGAGATGGTGGGGGAGGGCGTTAATTACTTCTAGCGTTTGGCGACCTATGGAGCCGGTGGAGCCGAGGACGGCGACTCGCTTTACTATATAGCCCATACTACGTAATAGTATACCACGACACCAGCAAAGACAATGCTATCTATCCTGTCCAGAAAGCCGCCGTGCCCCGTCAGCAGACTGCCCGAGTCCTTGACGCCCGTATTGCGCTTGAGCAGGGACTCGGCCAGGTCGCCGAGCTGGCCGAAGAGGCTGACCAGGAAGCCTAATAGTATCGCCTGCCCGCAGCCGATGGGGAGCTGGAGGGGGGTGGATAGGGTAAAGAGCAGAGCCACGATGATGGCTCCCAGAAAGCCGGCTATCGTCCCTTCCCAGGTCTTGCCGGGGCTGATACGGGGGGCCAGTTTATATCTGCCCAGCGCTCTGCCCACGAAGTAGGCGGCGGTGTCGGAGCCGAAGGTGACCAGCAGGGCCAGAAATACCCAGTTTCTGCCGTCGTCCAGACCTCTCAAGCCGACGAAGTAGCTCAACAGCCAGCCCACATAGAGGATGCCGCCTATCGTCCAGGCCCAGCCGATAAACGCCCCTTCTCTTCGCTGGCGCGCGAGAAGCCAGATTAGCGATAGCACCACGGCTGAGGCGAGCAGGATTTGGGGGGTAATATAATCGTTATTAAGCTGGGGGCTTATGATAAAGAGCAGCGTCCAGAGCAGCCCGAAGTAAGTAAGCGGCGCCAGCTTTGCCTTCTCCCCCATCTTATAGAATTCGAAGACCGCCAGCAGCCCCCAGATAGCCACCAGTATAGTGAACCAGGGGAGGGGCTGGTCAAACCAGACGGCAGCGACTAGGAGAGGGATGCCCCACAGTGCGGTTATAACCCTTTTCTTTAGCATGCTTTTTGATTACAACCCGCCGAAGCGCCTCTGCCTCTGGCTGTAGGCGAGCAGTGCCCGGTCAATCTCTTGGCTATCGAAGTCGGGCCAGAGAACCTTGGTGAAGTAGTATTCGCTGTAGGCCGCCTGCCAGATTAGAAAGTTGCTGACGCGGAGTTCGCCGCCGGTGCGGATGACCAGGTCTACTTCGGGTAAATCAGCGGTGTAGAGATAGTGGCTGAACAGTTTTTCATCGATTTTGCCTGCCGATATGCCTTCGGCTACAAGGCGGCGGACGGCGTCTACAATTTCGGTGCGTCCCCCGTAGTTGAAGGCGAAGCTAAAGTTCAGCCCGGTGTTGTTTTTGGTCAGGTCTACAATTTTGTTTATGGCTACCTGTAGATTCCGGGGGAGCCGATCAAGTTGCCCCAGGTGGCGAAGTCTGACCCCCTGGCGGTGAAGTTTTAGGGTCTCCTCGTCTATTATCTCCTGCAACAGGTTGAGCAGGCCGTTAATCTCCTCTTCGGGGCGGTTCCAGTTTTCCGTGGAAAAGCCGTAGAGGGTGAGGTACTTTACCTTGAGCTGGCTGAAATACTCGATGGCCGAGTGCATATTCTCCAC
>JAUWXS010000060.1 GCA_030616265.1 Dehalococcoidia bacterium | reverse complement strand
CATCATATCTGGGTTATAGGGTATTATATTAAGTTGTACTCGCCCCTGTAGCTCAGTTGGATAGAGCACCAGCCTCCGGAGCTGGGTGCGAGCGTTCGAGTCGCTCCAGGGGCGCTTTTTGTATAAAGCACCCCTGGAGCGACTCGAACGCTCGCACCCAGCTCCGGAGGCTGGTGCTCTATCCAACTGAGCTACAGGGGCGAGTACAACTTAATATAATACCCTATAACCCAGATATGATGCAAATAGCTTAGGCTACTCCCGGCGCTGCTCTTACCGCCAGCACCGGTATATTACTGGTCTGTATCACCTTCTGAGCGGTGCTGCCGAAGACCCACTTGGTCATGCCCGAGTGCCCGTGGCTTGATATCGCAATCAGACTGACATCATTTTCCTCAGCGAACTTCATAATCTCCCGGGCAATATCGCCCACCCTGATTTCAACCTTGACTTCGCCCTTACTTTTTTGCAGCCTCCTGGCGACCTTGTTCAGGTATTCCCTGGCTTCCGCCTTGAATGCTTCCACCTGCTGTTCGGGATAAAGAATATGGTCCAGACCGCCCACGGTGCGGATATGCCGCCCCGCCGGCACCACCTCAAGCAGGATAACCTCCGCCCCCAATTTAGCCTTAAGTCCCTTAATATAGGGTATAACGGCTTCGCCGGCTTCAGAACCGTCCAAAGGAAGAAGGATGCGGCTTAACAAGTGTTTTTCTTTCTTCGCCCTGCGCCACGGCTTGGTAGCCTTGATAAGCAGCACCGGCACGCCGGTGACATCAATCACTTTGCTGGCTATACCCCCCGTCGCCCAGGGTATTATGCCGGAGCGGCCGTGAGAGGCCATAATGATAAGCCCGACATCGTTTTTCTTAGTATAGCTAACAATTTCCTTAGCCGGTTTGCCGGATATGACCAGAGGACTGACCTTCTTGATATGCTTCTTCATCTGCCCTGCCACCTTTTCCATGTAGAGCTGGTGCATGTGGCGGTGCTCCTCCTCGGCAGGCTCACTGACATATAACAGTGCAACCTCCGAATTGAAGGCGGCGGCTAGCTCCTGGGCATAAGGCAGAGCCAGCTCAGCCAGGTCGGAACCATCTAGCGGGACCAGAATTTTTTGCCACATTTTCCTCCTCCCTCTAAGCGTATCTTATCACTAAATAAAGCCAGCATAAGGAGAGTACCATAATCGTGGCTGGGATGGCATATTTGCAGAACTTACCCCAGCTGATGGGATAGCCTTCTTTTTCAGCAATGGCGGTGCCGACAACATTGGCCGAAGCGCCGATGGGGGTGGCGTTGCCGCCGATGTCGGTGCCAAGTGCCAGAGTCCAGGCCAGGGTGGGCAGCTTTAAGCCCGCCGTCTGGGAAAGCTTGACGATTACCGGGACCATGGTGGCGGCAAAGGGAATATTATCCACTATGGCCGAGGCAAAGGCGGATATCCACAGGATAAGGGGCATCACCAGAATCAGGCTGCCCCCGGATACGTCTCCGATATACTGGGCAAGCATATTCAACACGCCGGTTTCCTCTAAACCCCCGACACAGATAAACAGCCCGATAAAGAAGAGCAGGGTGCGCCAGTCCACCCTGGTAATGATATGCAGAGCCTTGCGGCTGGCCGCCAGAAGTGTCACGCAGGCGGCAATAACACCTATTAAGGCCATGGATATGCCGGTTTCGGCATGGGTAACTATCAAAACTATTATCCCGATAAAGATGGCGGCATTGATGCGGAAGAGGCGGGGGTTGATAATAGCTTCACTGGGTTGGGGATACTTGGTGGTGGGAGTATCCGGCTTATCCTGGGAGCTGGTGAGCGTCTTACGGAAGACAAAGTAGAAGAAGGCTAGGGTAAAGATCATCCCTATCCAGGCGATAGGACCGGTGTTGGCGGCAAAATCAGTAAAGTTGTAGCCGAGGGCGGTACCGATGATTATATTGGGGGGGTCGCCGGACATGGTGGCTGCCCCGCCGGTGTTGGCGGCAAAAATCTCGGCGATTATCACCGGAACCGGGTCGAATTTGAGCAGGCGAGCCAGCTCAATAGTGACCATAGCCAGAAACAAGAGTACGGTGATGCTGTCAATGAACATGGAGAGGAAGCCGGAGAGCAGCATGAAGACAATCAGTATGGGAACGACCTTGTAGTTGACTAGCTTAGCCAGTAGCAGGCACATCCAGCGGAAGAAGCCCACCTCCCCCAACCCCTCCACCATAACCATCATGCCGCCGATAAAGACAATGGTCTGCCAGTTGATACCGTAAGACTCTATATGCTCCTGCCCCGGCACCCAGAACTGTAGCTGCCCCAGCTGCCCCAGATTCAAAACATGAAATATCGAATCGGGGCTTTGCATGGTAATGAGGAAGACAACTACCAGGGTGAGACCAGCGCCGACCAGGGCGGGGATGAAACGATGCACCTTGCCGATAATAATAGCCAGGAACATCAAAACGAAAATGGCGATGGCAAGGATTTGGCTTAATGCAAACATCTATTCAAGCTTCGCGAAAACAAGGCAAACTAGGTGATTATTATAGCCGAACCACGACGGTTCGTCAAAGATTGAAAGCTCAATCCAAGGGTAATCGCTTAAATAGAACTTAGCTAGAACCTATGCCAAAGGTGAATAGAGCGTAGGCGCCGAAAACATAAAGCCCGATTAAAGCGGGACTATACCAGCTGCCGAAGCGGAAGAGCTTGCGCTTTTGTCGGAAGCGAAGCCCGACTATAACCAGAAGGCTAGCCGCTATCACTATCGCCGCGGTGATAAGATGAGAACTTGATACCGAGGAGAGGAGGGAACCCTGAGTATAGAAAAGGTCGACGGCAAAGATAATGGCGATGTTAAACATATTGCTGCCCAGTATATCAGCCACCGCCATATCAATTGCCCCCAGACGGAGGGCGGCCACGGTAACCACCAGCTCGGGCATCGAGGTGCCGATGGCTAAGAACAGGCTGCCCACAAAGCTCGCCCCCCACCCGGTGGAGGCAGCTATCTCACCGCCGACGAATGACACCCATATCCCGGCGCCAACAATAGCTAGCGCCGCCAGTGTGAACCTGAAGTAAACCGTTTTTAAGGGAAGTTGCGCATATCTGGGTGAAGTGGTTTCGGGTGGGGTGGGGTGGCGGCGCTCAAAGCGGAAGAGCTGCCTCATCGCTATCAGATAGAGGAGGAGGATGACAATACTGGGGACACCCAGCCAGGCCAGTTTCACCCCCGAAAGCGTTTCCCCGCCCAGGATACTGCCAGCGGCAACGGCCATGAGCGCTATGCCCGCCGTGGCTGAAAGCACATGCCTCAAGCGGACCTGGCTCAGGAGGGGACCTTTACGATAGAGGATATCCAGCAAGGCGATGAGGGTCAGGTTAAACAGGCAGCTCCCTATGAGGGTGCCCATGGCTAAATCGGGAAGACCAACTAAGACTACCGAGCTTACCCCGGTAACCAGTTCCGGTACCGAGGTAATGGCCGCCAGCAGCACCAGCCCTATCCACAACCCGCCTACCCCGGTCTTTTCACCAATGGCGTCGCCGTATCTTGCCAGCCTTGTCCCCGCGAAAAGAATGATGGCCAAACAGGCAAGATATTGCAGCCAAATCAGAACCTGAGAGCCTAGCAATATGCTGCTAGCATACTATATCAGGAGCCAGTCCGTAAAGAACTGAGTGCCCCTGGGGTCTAACTGCCCAGAATCTTCATCGCCTCTTCCCTGTAGGCGTCCATTAGATAGGGTATTCCGGTGACCTTGGCACACTCTTCGGTAAGAGATATAAGCTCACGCTGGGTAATGGCCGTCACATTAAAGCACCTTGCCCCCGCCATCAGCTGCTGCAAGCCCACTTTGAGCTTATCGACATAGCTGTAGATGCCCACCGCACCCAGAGGGATACGCTTCATTTCCTTAGCGCCTACTATGCTCTTAACGTCTTCGTAGTTGATGAAAATCTCCTCTGGCGTTGAGCCGAACTGGCCGATTGTCTTGGGCAACTTGCCACCCTTGAGCCACTGCTCAATATTCTTACCTACCATACCCGGAATCATCAATGCCCGCCCCATACAGATTGCCTTGACAAAGGGGGAACCGAGAGCCAGCGATTTGAATATGCCGTCTTCGCTGCTGAAACCACCGGCAAAGGCAATATCAGGTGGTCGCTCGCTCTTGTCAGCCAGCTTCCGGCAAAACTCATAGGCGGCAGCATGCAGATAGAGGGTGGGCATGCCCCACTCTTCCATCATCCGCCAGGGGCTCATACCGGTGCCACCGGGGGCGCCGTCTATGGTAAGCAGGTCAATTTTAGCCCTTGACCCCCACTTGATGGCCATCGCCAGCTCGCGCAGCCCGTAGGCTCCGGTCTTGAGGGTAATGCGCTTGAAGCCCAGTCCTCTTAGGCGCTTAACCTCGTTATGAAAACCTTCTTCGTCGATAAAGCCAAGTCGGCTGTGACGCTCGAATTCCTTTAGAGAGCCGTTGGTAAATGCCGCCTGGACCACGGGGCTTGACGGGTCGGGGGTTATAATATAGCCGCGTTTCTGAAGCTCCAGCGCCCGTTCCAGGCTGTTGACCTTAATCTCACCGCCGATACATTTCGCCCCCTGCCCCCATTTCAGCTCGATGGTTTCCAGGCCGTGCTTTTTTCTGACGTATTCAGCAACACCCAGTCTGGTATCTTCCACGTTCATCTGAACCAGAATTTCGCCATATCCCTGATGATAGCGCCGATATATCTCAATTCGTCGGTCCATATCTGGAGCGGCAACAACCTTGCCCTTAGCATCAAGCTCAAGCCGCGGGTCGATACCGCAGACGTTTTCACCGCAGACCAGGGTAATGCCGCTGATAGCGGCGCCAACAGCAAAGTGGTCCCAGTTCCTGCGGGCTATCTCGGTAGAACCCAGAGCACCGGTAAAGACCGGGGCTTTCATTTTGACCTTAATATCCCAGCCGTATTCAGTCTCGGTATCTACCGCCGGGAAGATAGCCGTATCGGGGTCGCCGATAACACCCGCCGGCA
>JAUWXS010000132.1 GCA_030616265.1 Dehalococcoidia bacterium | reverse complement strand
ACTTCTTGAGCTAATTTTACTATATCTACCTCCGCTCGACCACAGGAGGGGCAGCTGACCAGAATGGGGCCGTGCTGGCGCAGGTTGAGGCTTTTAAGGATTTCGTAGCTGGCGATGACCTCTTCTTTGGGATGGGCGCTCAGGGAGACTCGGATGGTATCGCCGATGCCCTGATACAAAAGGGTGCTGATGCCCACCGTGCTGCGGATAATGCCGGTGCGGGGTGGGCCGGACTCGGTAACGCCGATATGCAGAGGGTAGGGAATTTTTTGGGCGATGCTCTGGTAGGCTTCAATGGTGGTGGGGACGTCGAAGGCTTTGACCGAGACCTTGATAAGGTCGAAATCAAAGTCTTCTAGTAGCTTGACCTGCTTTAGCGCCGCCTCAACCATTTGCTCGGCGGTAGAGAGTTGGGGGTCGGTGGGGTGGGGCAGGCCCGCCTGCCGAGCCTTGGCGGGCAGGCTGCCGGCGTTTACCCCGACGCGAATGGGGACGCTTCTTTCCTTAGCGGCACGGGCTATTGCTTTGACCTTATCGGGGTCGCTGATGTTGACCGGGTTTAAGCGTAGCCCGTCGCAGCCGGCTTCAAGCGCTATCAGCGCCAGGCGGTGGTCGAAGTGAATATCGGCAATTATGGGGGTAGAAATGTCCTTTTTGATGGCCTTTATAGCCCGGGCGGCTTCGGCATCGGGCACGGCCACCCGCACCAGCTCACAGCCGCAGTCCTCGAGTTCTTTAATCTGGCGAACGGTTGACATAACATCGGCGGTGCTGGTCTTGGTCATGGACTGCACCACGATAGGGGCACCGCCGCCAACGGTTACCCCGCCAATCTGAATCGGCTTTGAGATTCGTCTGGGATTCATGGTAATAAGCTCTCCCCGGCGATAATGCGGGCGATGTCCTGATAGGTGAGGGCCAGGATTGCCGCCATTAGCATAATGAAGCCGATGGCATGCACCAGCCCTTCCGTCCTGGGCGACACTCGCTTGCCCCGTCGAATCCATTCTACAAGAACAAATATAATTCTGCCACCGTCCAGGGCGGGGATGGGGAAAAGATTTATTATAGCCAGGTTTATGCTGATAAAACCGGCAAATTCCAGCAAGGGACTAATCCCCGACCTGGCTACCTCTCCCGTCATCTGGGCGATGCCCACCGGGCCGGTTACCTGGAAAGACGATGCCCCGATAAATATCCGGATTATCTCGTTCTTGAATAAGACGAAGGTCTCGATACATTCGCCGGCCCCCATAGGTATGGCTTCCCAGAAGGGATAGCTCTGGCTGAAAACAGTCCTGTTTTCCAGCGCGAAGTCGACATCACGCTCAACGCCGATGGAGCCCTCACCCTCCGGGGGTTTCCAGCGGGGTATTAGCTGAAACTCTTCGGTGGTGGCATCACTGTGTTCCACCAGTATGGTCGTTTCCTTGCCTAGGTTGAGCAGTACATAGCGTTGGAATTGGCCAAAATTATTTACCAGTTCCCCGTTTATGCCGATGAGGGTGTCTCCGGGTTCGATCCCGGCGCTTTCTGCCGGCGAACCAGGGCTTACTATTTTCACTACCGTTGGTTCGGTTACCATGTCATGGGGAATCATAAAGGCGATGGAGAACAGGAGTATGGGCAGCAGGGCGTTCATTAGCGAGCCGGCGCCGAGCACCAGTATCCTGACGCCAGCTTTCTTGCTGGCCAGGCTCCTTGAGACCTGGGGGTCTTCCTCGCCAGCCATCTTGGTAAAGCCGCCCAGAGGAATGGCGTTCAGCGAGTAGAGGGTCTCTCCCCTCCTTATCTTGATTAGGCGGGGGGGAAAGCCCACGCCGAACTCCTCCACCTTGACGCCGAAGGCTTTGGCGGTGGCGAAGTGCCCCAGCTCGTGGGCGATGATGACCACCGCCAGAATGCCGAGAAAGGCTAGTATGGTGAGTATCACGGGTTATCTCCAGCAGCCAGCTGCATGACTTTTTCTCTAGCCCAGCCGTCCGCCGCCAGTATTTCCTCCAGGGTGGGGTTGGCGGTGGCTTTATGCTCCTCCAGCGCCCGCTCAACCAGGCGGGCGATATCGGTGAATTTAATCTGTCCCGACAAGAAGTGCTGCACGGCTATCTCATCAGCGCCGCAGAGCGCGGCGGGATAGGTCCCCCCCTTCTTGCCCGCCTCGATGGCTATCTTGAGGCAGGGGAAGGCGTCGGGGTCGGGTGGCTCGAAAGTCAGCTCTTTAATATTCTCCCAATCCAGCCGGGGGAGGTGAGGGTTAGCCAGGCGTTCCGGGTAAGAGAGGGCGTATTGAATGGGCAGGCGCATGTCGGGCTTGCCTAATTGGGCTTTGACCGAGCCGTCGGCAAATTCCACCATGGAGTGGATAATGCTCTGGGGGTGGATTAAAACTTTGATATTATCAAAGTGCATATCAAAGAGCCAGCGGGCTTCGATTACCTCCAGCCCCTTGTTCATCAGCGTCGCTGAGTCAATAGTAACCTGGCTCCCCATCCGCCAGGAGGGGTGTTTTAATGCCTGCTCCGGGGTGACCTTAGCCAGC
>JAUWXS010000124.1 GCA_030616265.1 Dehalococcoidia bacterium | reverse complement strand
GGTACTCCTGGAGAACAAACTCGCCCCGCCAGCCGGCTCTTGATTCAACATAGAAACGGTATTTAATACTGACGGCGTCCTGTTCACCTCCCGGAATATGAAGTTTGCCTATGCCCACTTCAGAACTTTGCTTTCTAGACCACTGTCAGGTTATTACGGTGCACCACCTCTGAGCCGTAATCATAGCCGAGAAGATTGGCAATCTTCTCCGAGTGCGCTCCTTTGATAACAGCGATGTCAGCCGAGCTATAGTTGGCGATGCCGCAGGCCAGGCGACACCCCTCGGGGTCATAGATATTGACGATGTCGCCGCGCTGAAATTCACCTTCAACGTCTTTTATGCCGACGGCCAGCAGGCTCCGCTTCTGGTCTTTTAGAGCCAGTGCCGCTCCTGAATCCACCACCAGCTTGCCCCGGGTGGAAAGCCCGCTCAGCATCCAGCGCTGGCGGCTCTCCAGACGGCTGGTTATAGGCAGGAAGCGGGTGCCGATAGCCTCGCCCTTTACCAGCCTTAAGATAACATCCGGCTCCCTGCCGTCGGCGATGACCACCGTCACCCCGGAAGAAGTAGCCAGCCTGGCTGCCTCCACCTTAGCCATCATACCGCCGGTGCCCACTTTGCTGGGGGTATCCGCCGCCAGGCGCTCAATCTCCGAATCTATTACCTCCACCTGAGGAATAAGCCGTGCCTGGGGGTGGCGGTTGGGGTCGGCGGTATATAAGCCCCCGATATCGGTAAGAATCAGCAGCAGGTCGGCATCAATAAGGTTAGCCACCATCGCCGAAAGGTTATCGTTATCGCCGAATACAGCCTCCTGAATCTCGTCCACGGCGACCACATCGTTTTCATTGACGATGCACACCACCTTTAGCTCCAGCAGCGCCAGCAGGGTATTGCGGGCATTAAGATAGCCCGCCCGGTTGAGAAGGTCGGCCCTGGCCAGCAACGCCTGAGCCACCGTGATGTTATACTCGGCGAAGAGCTGCTCGTAGAGGTTCATCAGGCGGTGCTGCCCCACCGAAGCCAGCACCTGCTTAAAAGGAATATCCCTTACCCGCTTGTTCAGCCCCAGCTTATGCCGGCCTGAAGCCATAGCCCCCGAGGAGACGATAATCACCTCCCGCCCCTGTTCGTGCAGCTTGGCCACCTGCTCTACCAGACTGGACATTATATCCTTGTCCAGACGGTCGCTGCCGTTGGTAAGCAGTGCGGTACCGAACTTAGCCACTATTCGTTGATAAGCCATTTTGATTTATCCACTTAATTTGTTTAATTACTGCCAATTATAGCAAATTGCCTACCATTCTGTCCTGTGTTAGAATTTCAGGTAGGGCTAGGCCGTTTCGGCTAGCCCTAGAGGCGTTTGGGGAAGAAAATGGATTTAGCTAAATTGCTGCATCTGGCGGAGGGGATGCCCGAATACCGCCAGCTGCTGGCCGAACTGAAAGAAAAAGATGGCGAGACCAGGGCCGTGGCGCTGGAAGCAGCCAAGCCCTATCTCATCGCTGCCCTGTATCAATCTTTGCGGCGGCCGATGGTGGTGATCACCGCCCAGCCGGAGAAGTGCCAGAAACTCTACGAGCAGCTGGTGAGCTGGAACCAGTCCAGCGGGGCCAAGCTCTTCCCCGAGCCCGACGCCCTCCCCTACGAGCGCATCGCCTCCGATGCCACCACCGAGCTGGAAAGGGTACCGGTGCTATCGGCCCTAGCTAATATGGATGGAGAAGCCGGACCTCCTTTAGTCGTTGCCTCGGCGCCAGCCTTGACGGGGAAGCTAACGCCACACAGCCAGTTTATCTCCGCCTGCCACACGGTAAAACTGGGGATGGAGCTTGAGCCCTTTCAACTGCTGAAGCGGTGGCAGGCGATGGGCTACCGGCTGGAAAACACCGTGGAGATGCCGGGGACGATAGCCCACCGCGGCGGCATCGTTGATATTTATCCCCCCACCAGTGACCTACCCGCCCGGCTTGAGTTCCTGGGCAATACCATTGACAGCATACGGCTCTTCGACCCGGCCAGCCAGCGCTCGTCAAGCACGATAGCATCGCTGGCTATCGGCCCGGCCACGGAACTATTAGCTCCGCTGATAAGCACTAAAGCCGAGCTGGAAAAGATAGTCAAGGGTATCAACCTGGCTAATTGCACTACTGAAGTACGCCAGCAGTTTGAGCAGGAGCTAAATATGCTGGCCGATAAACAGGAGCTAAACAACCGGCAATTTTACGCCCCGCTGTTCAATACCGACAGCCTGCTCGACTTTCTGCCCCCCGATTGCCTTTTGGTGCTTGACGAGCTGCCCAATATCGAGCCAGCGATTGACGACCTGGACGCCCAGGCCAGCCAGCTGCGCGCCGAAAAAATAGAGCGCAAAGAGCTGCCGGTTAACTTCCCCCGGCCCTATTTCACCTGGAAAGAGCTGGGGCCAAAGATAAAGCAAAAATCGCGCCTGAGGCTCACCGCCTGGGGCGTTGAACGGGAAGAGCATGCCCATCAGTTGAGCTTTAGCCCCACCCGCAGCTACGCCGGGCAGCTGCCCGCCTTCATCAAAAAGCTCAAGCAGCTTCTGGGGCAGAAGCAGCGGCTGATAATCGTCAGCCACCAGTCCAGCCGACTCGCCGAGCTGCTGGAGCAGGAAGATATTATGGCCTCGCCCGTTGATGAAATAGAGCAGATACCCCCACCCACCTCCCTGACGCTGGTGCAGGGGCTGCTGGGGGAGGGGTGGGTGATGAATAAGGAGACTCATCTCTTCACCGACGCCGAAATCTTCGGCTTTATCAAGCAGCGGCGTCTGGTCAAGAGACGGCCGGTGCCCCACCACCAGTTCCTCATCGAGCTGACGCCCGGCG
>JAUWXS010000095.1 GCA_030616265.1 Dehalococcoidia bacterium | reverse complement strand
CTGGTCTACTTTGAGCCCCAGTTTGACGACGAGGTCATGGTGGAGATCGGCAGGAGCTACGCCCAGTTAAACTACTACGTGATGCCGTCCTATGACGACTGGCTTCTGGATATTCTGGTTATCTGGTAGCCAACTTGTGCCCTTCCCGCAGTATGGGGTAAACTAAGCTAGCCGAATCCCCGCTATATTGAGAAAGAGAGGACGATGGCTGAAATTCATCCCTTCCGCGGGGTGCACTATAACCAGCGGCTGGTCAAGGACCTGGCGGGCGTTATCTGTCCCCCCTACGACATTATTTCACCCCAGTTACAGCAGGAGCTCTACCAGCGTAATGAATACAACTTTGTCCGCCTGGAGCATAATCGGGAGCTGCCTCAGGATACGACTAAGGATAATAAATATACCCGCTCGGCGGCTGTCCTGGAGCGGTGGCTGGAGCAAAAGGTTTTGGTCGCCGACAAAACCCCAGCTATCTATCTCCACGACCACTATTTCCAGCACGGGGGCAAGGAATATCGGCGGCGTGGTATTATCGCCGGCGTCCGCCTGGCGGCATGGGAGGAGAAGGTAGTCCGCCCCCACGAGGGCACGCTGGCTGAGCACACCAGCGACCGCCTGAGCCTGCTCTGGGTATGCCAGGCCAATACCAGCCCCATACTGGCTCTGTTTGAGGACCGGGAACGACAGGTCTCATCATTGCTGGCGGCAAAGGAGAAGAGCCCGCCCCTGCTCAGCTCCAGCGAGTTTGACGGGGAGAGGCATAACCTCTGGGCTATCACCGAGCCTGAGGCTATCAATCAGCTATGCGCCAGTCTATCCGAACAGCCGCTTTATATCGCCGACGGCCATCACCGCTATGAGAGCGCTCTTACCTACCAGCGGGAGAGACGTGCCTCCTCTTCATCGGTGTCGGGAGATGAGGCGTTTAACTTCGTGATGATGGAGCTGGTGGATTTCGCCGACCCCGGGCTGGTCATTCTGCCCGCCCACCGCCTGGTGCGCGGTATGTCCAAAGAGGCTTTAAGCGAGCTGGCCACCAGGTTGAATTCATTCTTTGAAGTTGAGGAATTGCCCATCGGTAAGACCGATGTCTGGGGGCAGATTGACCGTTTGCTTTCCGGGGGAGATAGCAGCGAGGTCAGACTCGTCCTGCTCGGCCTGGTCGAGGGGCGCTTGCTGCGACTTAAATTACGCGATTTCAGCGCCGCCGACCAGATGATGCCCCACTTTCACTCCGAGCTTTACAAGAGGCTGGATGTCGATATTGTGGACAATGTCATACCCCGTGAGCTGGTGGGGACGGGGGGCGAAAAATCAATCATCCGCTATAGCTATGACGGGCAGGATGCGGTCAACAGGGTCTTTGACCAGGAATACCAACTGGCCTTTCTCTTAAGCCCGGTCAGGGCGGAGGCGGTTAAAGCCATCGCCGATGCCGGCGACAAGATGTCGCGAAAGGCGACCTACTTTTACCCTAAGGCGCCGGCGGGGCTGGTCCTCCATCGGCTGGACTAGATTACAGCTTGGCCTGTTTCACCGAGTGGACATCGGGTAGCGACAATATTTGCTGCTGCTTTTCCTCAGGTAGAGGCTCGTCCAGAGCCAGTATCATCAGGGCGTCACCCCTGGGCTTGAGGCGGGAAAGGTGCATGGCGCTGATATTTATATCGGCGTCGCCGGTTATCTTACCCACCGCACCGATGAGCCCTGGTTGGTCTTTGTGGTTGCTGAAGAGGAAATAGCCCCCGGTGGGCACGATATCCATCCAGAAGTTGTTGACCCTCACGATGTGCGATTCGCCGTGTATTACCGTCCCGCCACCAATAGTTACCCCGGCGCTGGTGGTAACCTCAACGGTAATGAGGCTGGCGTAGTTTTCACAAGTCGCCTCTTTCTGTTCGACGACGGTGAGGCCACGGCGGGTGGCCAGTATATTGACATTGACCAGGTTAACCCGTTCCTCGCTTACTCCCTCCAGCAGCCCGCCCAGCACGGCGGCTTTAAGGGTGTTAGTATCATAGTTGGAAATCTCGCCTTCATATTTTATCTGGACAGCGTTGGTCTGCCCCTCGGCAAGCTGGCTGACCAGCCTGCCCAGTGTCGCCGCCACCTTGATAAAGGGCGCCAGCGCCGACAAGGTTTCCGATGGGATGAAGGGGGCGTTAACCGGATAGCGGGGTGGCTGCCCCTGGAGTATGTCGACCACCTGCTCGGCGACATCGCTGGCGGCCATGGCTTGAGCCTCGGTGGTGGAAGCCCCCAGGTGGGGGGTAACAATTATGCTATCGTCCTCGAAGAGGATGCTCTGGGTGCAGGGCTCGGTGGGGAAGACATCAATGGCGGCGCCAGCCACCTTCTTTTCCTTGATTGCCTTAGCCAGCGCCTCATCGTCAATCAGCCCGCCGCGGGCGGTATTAATAATTCTGACGGTAGGCTTGACCAGAGCCAGCTCTTTAGCTCCTATTAGCTTCTTGGTTGACGAGGTTAAGGGCAGGTGGAGGCTGATGAAGTCCGATTCCTTGATCAATTGTTTCATGGGCACCAGCTCCACCCGCAGGTTACGGGCATGGTCAACAGAGATAAAGGGGTCGTGCCCGATGAGCTTCATCTGCAGCCCCCGGGCGCGCTTGGCTACCTCCGAGCCCACGTTGCCCAGCCCTACGATACCCAGTGTCTTGTCTCTCACCTCGGTGCCCATAAAATCAGAGCGCCGCCACTCCCCACCCCTGAGCACAGCGTTGGCCTGGGGGATGTTGCGGGCCAGGGAGAGCATAAGGGCGATAGTATGCTCGGCGGCGGAGATGGTGTTGCCGGTAGGGGCGTTAACCACTATTATGCCCTGCTGGGTTGCCTCATCTACGTCAACGTTGTCCACGCCGACGCCGGCGCGGGCGATGACCTGCAGCTTTTTGCCGGCCTGAATAACCTTGGCGGTGACCTTGGTCTGGCTGCGCACTATCAGGGCGTCGTAGTCGCCGATGATGGCTATTAATTCCTCCGGCTTGAGCCCGGTCTTAACATCCACCTCAGCATGAGGGCGCAGAATATTTATGCCCTCCTCGGCAATAGCGTCAGCAATTAAGACTTTCATTTTACCCCCTCCTAGCCACCCTTAAATCCAGCCTGGGGCAGTACCTTTTTCAGGGCTGACAGTAATCCCTTGATGTCGTCGTCGCTTACCCAGCCCAGGTGGCCGACGCGGAATATCTTGCCGTCCAGTCTCTGCTGTCCGCCGGCAAGCACGACATGTTCTTGTTCTCTCATAATCTTGACCAGTTTCCTGGTGTCGAGCCCGCCCGAAGCAGCTACCGAAGAAACCGTGTTGGAGGCGTGGCTTTCCTCGGCGAAGAGGGATAAGCCCAGCGCCTTGACGCCGTCGCGGACGGCCTGGGCGATTCGGGCGTGGCGGGCAAAGATATTGGGCAGGCCCTCTTTGAGCATCATCTTGAGCGATACCTCCAG
>JAUWXS010000160.1 GCA_030616265.1 Dehalococcoidia bacterium | reverse complement strand
TAGTCCCCCCGTAGAGGGGGTGGGGGTGGCAGACGACCACCGCCGGCCAGGGGCCATTAGCTTCAGGAAAATGCCAGACCGCCTCCAGGGAAATATCGCCGCAGGGGATGGTGGTGTGCGATCTCAAGTCTTTTTCTTTCTGCCGGGCTTTTTGGGTTTCGGCGGCTTGACGCTATCCCACCAGGCTTTGAGCCGCTCGGCGACCTGCTTCTCGTAGCCCTGGTCGCTGGGCTGGTAGAAACGCTTGCCCTTGAGGGCATCGGGCAGGTTCTGCTGCCCGGCGAAGTGCCCGGGGAAGTCGTGGTCATACTTGTAGCCGTCCCCATATCCCATCCCCTTCATCAGCGGCGTCACCGGGTTGCGCAGGTGCTTGGGTACCTCTGCGTCGGGACCCTCCTTAATCTCTTCCTGGACTTTAGAGTAAGCCTGGTAGAGCGAGTTGCTCTTGGGGGCGGTAGCCAGGTATACCACCGCCTCGGCTATAGCCAGGTTGCCTTCGGGCATCCCTATAAAGTGAACGGCCTGCTGGGCGGCCATAGCCACCACCAGCGCCTGCGGGTCGGCGATGCCGATATCCTCCGAGGCGAAGCGCACCAGCCGCCGCACGATATAAAAGGGACTTTCCCCCGCCTCCAGCATTCTTCCCACCCAGTAGAGCGCGGCGTCGGGGTCGGAGCCCCGCATCGACTTGTGCAGGGCGGAGATAAGGTCGTAGTGGCGCTCTCCAGCCTTGTCGTAGGGCAAAAAGCGTTGCTGGACGGCGTCCTCGATTGTCTTCAGCGAGATGTGCCGCCTTCCCTCGGCGTCGGGTGGGGTGGTGATGGCGGCTATCTCCAGGGCGTTGAGGGCGACCCGGGCATCTTTATTGGACACCAAAATCAGGCGGAGCAGGGCGTCGTCGTCCAGCTCCACGCTCATCTTGCCCAGGCCGTTCAACTCGTCCTTCAAGGCCCTCATGATGATGATATTAAGCTCGTCCTCGGCGAGAGGATTCAGGGTGAGCACCTGGCAGCGCGATAGCAGGGGGGAGATAACCTCGAACGAGGGGTTTTCGGTGGTGGCGCCGATGAGGGTAATAGTCCCGTCCTCGACGAAGGGCAGCACGGCGTCCTGCTGGCCTTTATTGAAGCGGTGAATCTCGTCGATAAAGAGTATCGTCTTCTGCTTATAGAGCTTGCGCCGTTCCTTGGCTTCCTCGATGATACGCCGCAGGTCGGCGACCCCCGCGCTGACGGCGCTTACCGGGCTGAAGTGGGACTCGGTGGTGTTGGCGATGATAAAAGCCAGGGTCGTCTTGCCGCTGCCCGTCGGCCCCCACAGGATAATAGATGGCACCTGCCCGGCTTCAATAGCCTTTCTTAAGACATGCCCTTCGCCTATCAGGTGCTCCTGTCCCACGAACTGGTGCAGGGCGGAGGGCCTCATCCGTGCCGCCAGCGGCGCTTCCCGCCCCTTTTCCTGCTGCAGACTGTAGTCGAATAGGTCCATAAATTACCTTTATCTTCCGCTATGAGAGATTATTTTGCAAGCCTTTTTTTGGGGTGGCTTCGCCCCTCTCGGACTGCCTGTTATTTATTTGCCTCTTTTTTCTACCAAGGAAGATTGACTTCTATTGAATCTACGTCCGGCAAACGACTTCCAACCTTGGGTTTAAGTTTTTCTCCAAGATATCTTTCAACACCATCACGTTTCTTTTCTGCAACCCGTGCCCATGTTACATAAAGGTTGTATTGCTTATACTCCAGTATTTCTTC
>JAUWXS010000146.1 GCA_030616265.1 Dehalococcoidia bacterium | reverse complement strand
GGATAGGATACAAAGGCGAATTGGAGGGCTGGAGGAGAAAGACATCGACGGCATTTTTGTCTCCCAGCCGGAAAATCGGCGTTACCTCTCCGGTTTCGAGGGCTCGGCGGGCTTTCTGGTTATTACCGCACAGGACAAAATCCTGGCCACCGACTTTCGCTATACCGCCCAGGCTAAGAGCCAGGCGCCCGATTACAAACTCTTCACCATAACCAACGACATAAGCCGGTGGTTCCCCGAACTGGTGGCGGGGCTGGGCATAAAGCAACTGGGCTTTGAGGCTGAGCACATCGCCTTCGCCCAGCACCAGCGGTTATGTGATATACTGAATAAAGGCAACTCCGGGCTGAAGCTTATCCCTGTAGACAGCATGGTAGAATCGCTGCGGGCGGTAAAAGAGCCCGAGGAAATTGAGCTTATTGCCAAAGCCGCCGAGATTGCCGACGCCGCCATGGGGCATATCCGAGAAAAGCTCCGCGTCGGCATGACGGAAAAGGAAATCGCCTGGGAGATAGAAAAATTCATGCGGGAGGAAGGCAGCGAGCCTATTCCTTTTGATATTATCGTGGCTTCGGGGCCCAACGCCGCCCTGCCCCACGCCCCATCCTCGTCACGGGCAATCGGGGAGGCCGAGCCGATAGTCATCGATATCGGTGCCAAGGTTGAGGGTTACGGCAGCGACCTGAGCCGGACTTTCTGCCTGGGCGAACCCGACGAAACCTTTAAAAAGGTATATGATACCGTTCTCGGCGCCCAAGCGGCGGCAATGGCCATAATCAAGGAGGGGATGAGCGGCGGGGAAGCCGACCAAATAGCCAGGACGGTCATCGAGGAGGGGGGATACGGCCAGGCCTTCGGGCACGGTCTGGGGCATGGGGTGGGTTTAGCGTCTCATGAGTCGCCCCGCCTGGGCCCCAACTCCCAGGATAAGCTGGCTGACAACATGGTCTTTACCATCGAGCCCGGCATTTACCTTGAGGAGTGGGGAGGAGTGAGAATCGAGGATATGGTGGTGATGGAGGGAGGAAAACTAAGGCAAATCTCCAAAGCCGAGAACTAGAACTAGTGGAGTTGATACATGATAGATAGCGGTGAACTGAGAAAAGGGGTTACCATCGAGCTGGATGATAAGCTGTACCAGGTTATGTCCTACCAGCATATCAAGATAGGGCGCGGCAGCGCCATGGTCAAGCTAAAGATGCGCGATATCCGCGGCGGCCACACTATAGAGCGCACCTTCCAGGCCAGCGAGAGGTTTACGCGGGCGCGGCTGGAATCCCGCAACATGCAGTATCTCTATAACGACGGCGATTCCTACTACTTTATGGACGAGAAGACCTTCGAACAGATACCAATATCTTCCAGCCAGCTCGGCGACGTTCTTGACTACCTGAAGGAGAACATGTCGCTGGAGGTATCTAGCTATAAGGGCAAGTTAATAGGGGTGGAACTGCCCATCACCGTCGAGCTTGAGGTGGCCGAGACCGGGCCCGGTTTCAAGGGGAATACCGCCACCGCCGGCAACAAGCCAGCCAAGCTGGAGACCGGCATCACCATTCAGGTGCCCCTATTTATCAACAGCGGCGATGTCATTAAGGTCGACACCCGCAACGGCCAATACCTAGAGAGGGTTAGTTGAGCTAAATTGCTGAAAGCTGACCTTCATATTCACAGCCAGTACTCCGTAGACTGCAATATGCCTCTGGAAAAGATAATCGAGCGCTGCCAGGAGGTCGGGGTGAACTGCATCGCCCTCTGCGACCACGGCACCGCCGAGGGAGCATTAAAGCTACGGGAGATAGCCCCCTTTCCGGTAATCGTCGCCGAGGAGGTTTTAACCCCCTACGGCGAAATTATGGGCCTGTTCCTGGAAGAAACCATACCCAGCGGGCTGTCGGTGCAAGAGACAATCTCGCGCATCAGGGCTCAGGGCGGGCTGGTATGCATACCCCATCCCTTCGATACCTTCCGCCACTCGGCGCTGCGCCGCCAGATAATCGAGGAAATAGCCGACCAGATTGATATTTTCGAAGTACTCAATGCCCGGGGTGCTCTGGGCAGGGATTCGGCTAAAGCTAGAGCCTTTGCCGCCAAACACGGCATCATCCCAAGCGCCGGCAGCGATGCCCATACCCCACGAGAGATTGGCAACGCCTATGTGGAGATGCCCGAGTTCAAGGGCAGGGACGACTTCCTTGAAGCCCTGAAAAAGGGTAAAATCTCAGGGCACCG
>JAUWXS010000156.1 GCA_030616265.1 Dehalococcoidia bacterium | reverse complement strand
TGAAAACTTCGTCGGCTTCTTCCTCACCATGGGCATCATCATGGTCCTTATCCAACTCCTCCTTTGGCTGCCGAGGCGACATTTCGAGAAGTTCTGGAAGGAGGGGCTGCTCCTTCGTTCCATCAGCGCCGTCATCAGTTTCTTCAGCGCCGCCATCATGATAGCGGTGTTTGCCCTGGTGCTTAACGCCTACCCCATTTTTGACTGGCTGAAAAATGCGGTCAGCGGTTCTGGCGTCATAAACTGGCTGGGTTCCTGGCTGGGCTTTGTGCAGTCGATGCTGCCGTCGGTTTTTGGATAGAGAACTATAGTGGGGGGATAGAGGTATTTATAAGGGGTGTTTAAGAGGGGCGTTAGCCCCTCTTCTGAAAAAAATCTTCCCCCTCTCATTGATAGGAGAGGGGGATATAGGGGGTGAGGTAGATACCCCCTTCTTTTTAAGTCGAAATTCTAGTAGAATAGGCTTGAGATGAAAGAGGGTTCAACCCCCATCCGCCGCCAGTACCTCAAGATAAAACAAAAGTATCCCCAGGCGATTGTCTTCTTCCGCCTGGGCGATTTCTATGAGACCTTTGACGAAGATGCCAAACTCGCCTCCCGCGAGCTGGAGATTGTTTTAACCTCCCGGGGGATGGGCAAGGGCCATCGGGTGCCGATGGCGGGCATTCCCTATCACGCTTTAGACAACTACCTGGCGCGGTTGATAAGCCGCGGCTATAAAGTTGCCATCTGCGAGCAGGTGACCAAGCCCGGCGAGACCGAGGGCTTGGTGCAGCGCGAGGTCGTTCGTCTGGTAACACCGGGCACGGTGGTCGAGCCCAGCCTGCTCGATAGCAAGAGCAATAACTATCTGGTCAGCCTGGTCTGGGGCGAGGAGGGGGTGGGGCTGGCCTATGTCGACATCACCACCAGCGAGTTCGCCACCGCCCAGCTTTCCCCACACCGCCTTATCCCCGAACTGGAAAGGCTCAAGCCCTCAGAGGTTATCGCTGCCGAGAGCGCCGAGTTGCCCGATTTGGGCCTGGAGGCTTTGTTGACCCGCCTTGACGATTACTGGTTCGAAACCGAGGTCGCTCGCCAGACCATCCTGGAGCACTTCGGTGTGGACACCCTCGATGGCTACGGCTGCTCCCACCTGCCCCTGGCGGTCGGCGCCGCAGGCGCTATCATTCACTATATCCAGGAGACGCAAAAAGGGGTCCTGAGGCAGCTGACCCGCCTCACCACCTATTCCACCGATGCCTTTATGGCGCTGGACGTGCAGACCCAGCGCAATTTAGAGCTTTTCTCCAGCAGCCGCTCTGGAACCGCCAGCGGCTCGCTCCTGTCCATCATCGACCTTACCCGGACAGCGATGGGGGGCAGGCTATTAAGGCGGTGGCTGGGCCAGCCCCTGCTTGATATAGCCGAATTAAATAAAAGGCAGGACGCCATCGCCTGGTTCGCCGAGAATACCCTGGCGCGCCGCCAGGTAATCTCTCTGCTGGGCGAGGTAGCCGATATCGAGCGCCTGATTAACCGGGTCAAGGGCGGCATCGCCCTTCCCCGCGAGCTTATTGCCCTCCGCCGCAGCCTGGAGGTCATCCCCGAGCTGCAAAAGGTGCTGGCGCCCATAGGCTGGCTCAAGGACGAGCTAAAACCCTGCCCCGAAGTGGTTGACCTGATTTCCCAAAGTATAGTGGAATCACCGGGCAGCCTTGAGGAGGGTGGAGTAATCAGGCAGGGCTTCTCCGAAGAATTAGATAACCTGCGCCAATCGTCTAAAAACGCCAAACAGTATTTAGCCGACCTGGAGCGAAAAGAGCGCGAAAAAACCGGCATAAAATCGCTCAAGGTCGGCTTCAACAAGGTCTTCGG
>JAUWXS010000006.1 GCA_030616265.1 Dehalococcoidia bacterium | reverse complement strand
CCCTATAGGGGTTAGACCCCTATTAGCCCCTTATTTTGGGGGTTTTAAAGGGGGCAAAGCCCCCTTTTTCCTTAAAAGGGTGGCGGGCGGGAATAGATAAAATTGGGGGTGGGGGGAGAGAAGTCTATAGAGGTGACACCTCTGTAGGGCGGGACGGGTGGGAAAAACAACCTGGGGTGGGGTGGAGGCTGTCAAATCAGCTTGCTTGTGTTATAATTTCTCCTACAGGTGGGGATATAGCTCAACTGGGAGAGCGCTGCCTTCGCATGGCAGAGGTCGGGGGTTCGAATCCCCCTATCTCCACCAATCACGCTTTCTTTCTCTCCCGCCACCGGAAGATAGCCTTGGTCAACTCAAGGACGGGAAAGATGGTCGCCGCCAGCAAGACGACTATCAGCCAGTCAAAGCCGCCCAAGGGAAAAGTATGGAATGAGTGCTGGAGAACCGGCGTATAGACTATTACCACCAGCAGGGCGATTTCCCAGGGTATGGCGATATTCAGCCACTTGTTCTTGAAGATGCCGATTTTGAATATCGACTGCTTATCGGAACGGAAGTTGTAGGCTTTAAAAAACTGTATCAGGACCAGGGTAAGAAAGCACAGTGCCTGCGCCTCAAGCATACCCCGCCCCGCATCCAGCGCCCACTTAAATACCCCCAGGTTGACCAGGCACGACCACACCCCACCCACCGTCATCAGTATCAGCACCTCTCGGGTAAAGACGCCCTGCCCCCGCGGGCGGGGCTTCTGCTTCATAAGGTCGGGGGCGGGCGGGTCGACGGAAAGGGCTATGGCCGGCAAGCCATCGGTGGCCAGGTTTACCCACAGTATCTGAATGGCGACTAAAGGAATAGCGCCCGCCGGCAGACCGAGCAGCGGCCCGAAAAGGATAGCCCCCGCCATGAGCAGTATCTCCCCGATATTGGAGGAGAGCAGGTACATCAGGTACTTCTTGATGTTGCTGAAGATGCCCCTCCCCTCCTCGATAGCGGCCACGATAGAGGCGAAGTTGTCATCGGTTAGAACCATGTCCGCCGCCTCGGTGGTGACATCGGTGCCGGTGATGCCCATAGCTATGCCGATATCAGCCTTCTTTAGCGCCGGGGCATCGTTGACGCCGTCCCCGGTCATGGCGACGACGTGACCCCTCTTAGTCAGGGCTTCGACCACCCGTAGCTTATGCGCCGGCGAAACGCGGGCATAGACCTCTATCCTCTCCACCATCTCTTCGAGTTCTGCCTGGCTCAAGCCGTCGAGCTCAACGCCGGTCAGCACCAGCCCCTCTTTGAGTAAGCCCAGCTCGCGGGCAACGGCAACCGCCGTCGTCTTATGGTCGCCGGTTATCATCACCGATTTTACCCCCGCCTGGTCGCAGCGCTCTATCGCCTCCTTGGCCTCCTCGCGCGGCGGGTCGATCATACCCGCCAGCCCGGTAAAGACCATGTCCTCTTCTATGGCTTCGGTTATCTCGCCGCTGTCAGCCAGCCGCTTATAGGCCAGCCCCAGCACGCGCAGGGCATCGTCCGACATCCCCCTCCCCGCCGAGAGGAGGCTTTCCCGGTCTTCATCGGTTAGCTCCCTTTCCCGCCCGCTGGCGTAAATATAGCGGCAGGAGTCCAAGACCAGCTCCGGTGCCCCCTTGGAATAGGCAACCCTGCCCTCCGGCGTCTGGTGGACGGTGGTCATTCGCTTCCTCTCCGAAGAGAAGGGAATTTCGCCGATGCGGGGAAACTGGCGGTTAAGCTGCTCCGGCCACAAGCCAGCCTTAGCCGCGGTTACCAGCAGCGAGCCCTCGGTAGGGTCGCCACTGACTTCCCAGATTCGGCCGCTGGAGGTGAGCGCCGTGTCATTACACAGGGCGCCTATCTGCAGCAGCCTTTCCAGCGCCGATTCCGCCTCCACGCTTACCGTCTCACCGCCGACATAGAATTCGCCCTCAGGCTCGTAACCGACGCCGCTGACATCAACAGACCTGTCGTCGGCGTAGATGCGCCGCACCGTCATCTTACCCTGAGTCAGCGTTCCTGTTTTGTCGGAACAGATAAAGGTGGTGCTGCCCAGGGTCTCCACCGCCGGCAGCTTTCGTATCAGGGCGTGGCGCTTGGCCATTCGGCGCACGCCTAAAGCCAGGCTAATGGCCACCACCGCGGGCAGGGCTTCGGGAACGGCCGCCACCGCCAGGGCTATCCCCCAGATAAACATCTCCAGAAGCTCATGGCCCCTGGCCACACCCAAGCCCGCCAGGACAAAACACAGGATCAGGGCGCTGATAGCAATCCACTTGCCGGTGCGGTCAAGGTTAATCTCCAGCGGCGTCCGCTCTGCCTTGACCGCCTGCAGCAGGCTGGCAATCTTGCCAAATTCAGTGGTCATGCCAGTGGCGGTGACCACGGCGGTGCCCCGGCCATTGATAACCGCCGTCCCCATATAGACCAGGTTGCGCCGGTCGCCGATACCCACCTCGCCCTGAATAATGGTATCTATCTTCTCAACGGGGGCCGATTCTCCGGTGAGAGCGGCTTCGTTGGTCTTCAGGTTAACCGCTTCTATCAGGCGGGCGTCGGCGGCTATTCTGTCGCCGGTCCTGAGGATGACTATGTCGCCGGGGACTAATTCTCGGGCGGCAATTTCAACCTCTTTTCCCTCCCGGCGCACCGATGCCGTAGGCGCCGCCATTCTTCTTAGGGCTTCCATGGCCCGCTCGGCTCGGTACTCCTGAACAAAGCCCAGACCGCTGGCAAAAAGAATGATGATGCCGATAATAACGGCATCAACCACCTCGCCTAATATCGCCGACAGCGCCGCGGCAATAATGAGGATGATAATGAGAAAGCTCTTGAACTGCCGCAAAAAGAGCGCCCAGGGAGAGACTCCCTTCTTGGCAACCAGCTCGTTGGCGCCGTACTGCTCCAGCCTTTTTCGGGCTTCTACCCGGTTTAAGCCGCCGCGCCCGGACTTAAGCGTGCCCAAGACATCTTCAGCCCCTAGTCTATACCAGCTTTGCTCTTCAGCCATTAATCTACCTTGAGGGGCAGCTAACCCCGGCTCTAAACAATGTTGACCGTATTATACCCCTGCTTTAAGCGAGTTGAAAACCATAAAATAGGGGCGGCACTGAGCACTGTCTACTCATCAAGCTTGGGGAAAGCGGAAATCGCCCTGCTTGTATTGCTCAACAAAGCTGTTATAATTGAAAAGGCTTTAGGGACAGGCGTGCCCCTGTAGCTCAGGTGGATAGAGCAGCGGTTTCCTAAACCGCGTGTCGCGCGTTCGAGTCGCGCCAGGGGTACCACTTAATTTTTGCCCCAAATTATGCTAATATATTCAATGCTTCTAGGAGTGTAGCTCAGTTGGGAGAGCAGCGGTCTCCAAAACCGCAGGTCGCGGGTTCGAATCCTGCCACTCCTGCCAGCCTTTCTATCCGGCCTCAAGATTAAGCCGTCTTACTGGCCAGCTTCCAGACTTCCAGAAAGGCATCAGCCGCCTCGGGGTCGAATTGAGTGCCCCGGCAACGCTCTACCTCAGCGCAAGCCACCTCTTTACTCATTGCCTTACGGTAAGGGCGCTCGGAGGTCATGGCATCAAAGGTATCCGCCACCGCTATAATCCGGGCAAGCTGCGGTATTTGCTCACCCTTCAAGCCATCGGGATAACCCTGGCCGTCATAGCGTTCATGGTGATGGCGGACCGCTTTTAAAATTTCTTCGTCTTCCACAATAGGATTTAGGATGTGTTCCCCGGTCTCGCTGTGTAATTTGATATGCTCGTACTCTTCCTCGGTGAGGCTGCCTGGCTTGTTTAGCACCGATTCCCTGACCCCTATCTTGCCGATATCATGGACCAGCCCCGTCAGCCGTATCTTCTCAAGGCTCTCTTTAGGCAGGCCTAACTCCTTGGCTATGGCTACCGATACCTCCGTCACCCGCTGCGAGTGGCCGCTGGTATAGACATCCTTGGCTTCCAGAGCATAGGCCAGGGCAGTGATGGCATTGAAAAACGAGGCACGGATTTTGTTAGCCTGTTCCTCCACCTTCTGTTCCAGATGCTGCTGGTAGTCCCTGTTCTCAAGCTCCAGCCTCCTCTTCTCCAGAGCCCGGTTTACGCTCAAACTAACCTCATCCAGGTTAAAGGGCTTGGTTACGTAATCATAGGCGCCTTCCTTCATGCAGCCGATAGCGATGCTGGCATCGGCTATGGCGGTAGCCATAATCACCGCCGTATCGGGGTACTTGACTTTTATTTCAGGCAGCAGTTCCGTCCCCGACTTACCCGGCATCTTTATATCCAGAATCACCAGCTCAATCGCGCCGCCTTTTAGCTTCTCCAGCGCCTGCTCGGCGTTACCAGCTTCCTGGCAGCGGTAGCCTTCGCTTGACAGCTTCTGATGAAGCAGCCGCCTGATTACTTCCTCATCGTCAACGATGAGTATTGCTCCTCGTTTTGCCGTCATTTTTCCGCCTGACGTAAGGTCTCCCTGACCACAGTTTTTAGCTCATCCAGGGTAAACGGTTTGGGTAGAAAAGGTCTGCTGGCTCGCTCCAGGAAACTCCTGGTATCCAGGTTTATCGCATCTCCGGTAGTGAATATCACCCCTTTTAGCATCTTGGGGTGCTTCACCCTTATCCAACGATAGAGCTGCTTCCCGTCCATTACCGGGGTTATGATATCAATCAGGCAAATGTCGTAGTCCTTTTCTTTTAGCCTATTCTGAGCGCTGGCCCCATTTTCAGCAATATCCACCTCAAACCCCTCACCGGTAAGAACTCTGAGGCAAACCTGGCTTATTGATGGCTCATCTTCAACCACCAGGACCTTCTTAACCTTACCCTCTTTTTCCACTCATACCACCTCCAGACCGTGTAATAAACTCAAGGGCCGGGGACCTCCTTCTTGGGTAGGGTAAAGGTGAAGGTGCTGCCCTTACCAAACTCGCTCTCCGCCCATATTCTACCCCCCTCAGTACCGGGCTTCTGGCTTCTCAAGTTCGGCGCATCCTTGGCATTGAAGTAAGAGAGGAAGCCAATCGTGGACAGGGGGATTAAAGCTATCAGCAGAAAGGCAAGCAGCAGCTGCGTGTTAATCTTCATGGCTGGCTCTGAGCCCCCGCTATTGTGGATGCCACCTCTCGCGAGCAGCTAGCTAGGGTGCCAGCCACCAGTCTGGTCAATAGAAGCCCTGATATCCTCTTCATCGTCTTTCCCCCCCTTGCGCCTGGTCCTCACCCACGATGAAGTCGCCTTAAAACCGACCGCCGCCGGTTTCCCAGATTAACCTTGCTTAACTAATTTGCCCGCAGTATTTTTTATAGCTGTTATATGCCTCTAGTCACATACTAGTCAATACCACTATCCTGTCAAATTGTCAAGGGCTCTCCAGCCTGCCTGTGCCTATCCCACGAGGGCGCTGGACACGGAATATGCCTTGACGACAGACCATAAGAGACTTATACTATCTGGTGTGGTAAAGCGATGATATTTATCGGTTCAATTCTAGTTGCCGTAGGCGTTCTGGCACTGCTGATTAAGCTGGATATCTTAAGCGGCTCCCTATGGAATTATACCTGGCCCGCCATTCTTATTATTCTCGGGCTCTCCTTCATTCTGGGGAGATTCTGTAAGCGGGGGTGGCGGGGGTGGTGCTTCCCCAGGAAAGACAGGGAGGACCAATAAAAAGAGGGCCGAGGTGGTGGAATCGGTAGACACGCCATCTTGAGGGGGTGGTGAGCGTAAGCTCGTAGGAGTTCAAATCTCCTCCTCGGCACCAAAAAAAGGTCCCCGCGAAAATTATATTTTCGTGGGTTTAATGCGGAAGTGGCTCAGTGGTAGAGCATCTCCTTGCCAAGGAGAGGGTCGCGAGTTCGAATCTCGTCTTCCGCTCCAAAAGAAAGGGCCCCCGCGAAAATCGAGGATTTTTGTGGGTTTAAAAAGTATATTTATAGGGGCGACGTAGCCAAGTGGATAAGGCGGGGGTCTGCAAAACCCCTATTCACCGGTTCGAATCCGGTCGTCGCCTCCATTATTTTTTACTGACTTAGCCGTCTTACGGTTTCTTCTTCGCCCTTTGCTTCTTCTCCCACTTCTCATACCTCCGCCAGACCCTGAACCAGACACGGGCAATGGAATCAATAGCGTCGCTAAAGACGGCCACACTGAGGTCGTCAAACTCCAGGTTTGGCTCTGACAAGTCTTGCCAGTTTTCCCGGGTGACATTTTCATGGTCGTACCCCTCAGGGATAAACCTATAAGAAAGAAGATAGGAATGCTGGCAGACAGCATTCATGAAGTCCCACACGTTATTGTTTCCGTTTCCAAATGACACACCAAGTTTCCTGTTGCACAGCTCATCGTCAACCTTCTTCAGAAACGACGATTGGTATTGCTGGGCATTAATCAATAAGGGGTAGCCGTCTGGGTCATAGAAGAAGCGGTCATTCTGCTTATTGATTTTGTAATGATGTCTCATAGTCTTATCCCACTTGTCTTCCATATGAGCGTGTATTCTCTTTCCCTCAGAAAATCGCCGGCCGTCACAATGGAAGGGCACGTGGGCATCGGCAACATAGTGGCTTAACATGAAAAGCAGTAGTGCCACCTGATTATCGGTGGGCGATACTGGCGACCCCTTCTCCTCATGCTCCTGTATCTTGAGATGGTCAACCACCGACTCGGCGATAGACTCACAGCGGTCGGGCAGGTTGTCGTTTTTGTCAACCACCTCGAAAGGCCGGTTCCTCAGTGGAAAGTCTTTGACCAGTTCATAGACCCGGTATGTCCTCGGAAGCTGTTTGAATTCAGTATTGGTTCCACCAGGCCTAAATTTGAGTACGTGGCTATTTGGCTTATCCCCTATCACCGAATCAGGATACCATGCCCCCCGTATGACGCCGTCTTTGTGGCTTTTAAACCACTCGATGAGGCTATCGGCATGTTCGCGGTTTTTTTCAGATAGCCCCCTTGCCTTCTCCAGTCTCTTTATTGCCATAAAGGCTAACCAGGCGTGAGAAAATTGATTCATCGGAGACCTCCTTTATTGATTATCCCTATAAATAAAAAGGGCACCAGTCACCGCTACCTTAATTAACGGTTCCAGCGCTCTTGTTCTCTCCACCATCTCCCCCTAACCCTGCTTCTACAACAAGGCGAAAGATTTGAATATTATTAAGTCTTTGCCTTCGGGAGATATGCTATAATAGACCAGGATTAACTGTCAAGCGAATTCCAGGCCGGGGTGGCGGAATTGGCAGACGCAGCGGACTTAAAATCCGCCGGACACTTAGTCCTTGTGGGTTCGAGTCCCACCCCCGGCACCAATAAGGGAGTGAATATGCCCTGGCTGATAGTATTACTGGCTTACTTTCTGGGCTCCGTCCCCACCGCCTACATTGCCGGGCGCACTTTGAAGGGCGTCGACATCAGGCAGATTGGGGACGGCAACATGGGGGCGGCTAACGCCTATCGCCAGCTCGGGCCCAGGGTGGGGGTGATGGTGGGCATTGTTGATGCCGCCAAGGGGGCGCTGGCGGTGCTTATCGCCCAGGCAGTCAATGCCCCTCAGCCAGTTATCCTGCTGGCGGGAGCCGCCGCCGTCGCTGGCCACAACTGGCCGCTGTTTCTCGGCTTCAGGGGGGGAAGGGGGGAGAGCACCGCTATCGGGGTACTGCTGGCGGTACTCACCGTACCCATGCTGATAGTAGCCGCGCCGGCCATACTGGCTCACTTTATCTTCAGGGATACCACCAAAGCCGCCGCCTTTATCTTCGTGCCGCTGCCCCTGGTTTGCTGGTTGTTGGGGCTCTCCGGGATGCTCATAGTTTACAGTATAGCCCTGCCCTGTCTGGTGGGCTTTACCCATTTCCTGAGGACGAGGTGGATGGCGGTGACCCAAAGACACAGAAGCGATTAGCGCTTCCTGACCAGCGCCGATTTCACACCCTGCTCGATATCCTTCTCGGTCAGCCCGTATCTTTCCAGAAGCTCGGAGGGCTTGCCCGATTTGGCGTAGGTATCTTTAATAGCGACAAACTCCATCGGCACCGGCCGGTTTTTGGCCACTACCTGAGCCACCATACTGCCCAGGCCGCCGTGCTCCAGGTGCTCCTCAGCGGTAACGATGGCCCCGGTCTCGGCGGCAGCTTGAGTTATCGCCGCCTCATCAATGGGCTTGAGGGTGGACATATTCAAGACCCGGCAGTAGATGCCTTCCCGCTCCAGGTCACGGGCCGCCTCTAAGGCTGCTTTGACCATCAGACCGATAGCGATAATGGTGGCATCCCCACCCTGCCTCATGGTCACCGCCTTGCCCAGCTTAAAGCGGTAATCCTCGCCGTAGACCAGCGGCAGCTTGGGACGGCAGAGCCTGATGTAAAAAGGCCCCAAAGTAGCCACCGCCGCCTTCACCGCCTCGGTAGTCTCGATAGCATCGGCGGGCACGATAACGGTAAAGCCGGGCAGGGAACAAATCAGCGACAGGTCTTCGATAGACTGGTGCGAGGTGCCGTCCTCGCCGACACTGATGCCGCCGTGGGTGGTCACCAGCTTAACATTGAGCCCGGGCTGAGCTATAGACATGCGCACCTGGTCGAAGCAGCGCCCGGGGATAAAAACGGCAAAGGTGCTGGCAAAGGGTATCTTGCCCGCCGCCGCCAGCCCGGCGGCAATACCGATCATGTTCTGTTCGGCGATGCCGCACTCAAAGAAGCGCTCGGGGAACTCGCGGGCGAAAAACGCCGTCATCGTTGACCGGGAGAGGTCGGAATCCAGCACCACGACATCCTGGTTTTCCATGCCCAATTCAAGCAGGGCTTTGCCGTAGGCTTCTCTGACCGAAACTTCCTCCACTTACTCCAGCTCCTTTAAGGCTAACTCCACCTCAATGGTGTTGGGGGCGGTGCCGTGAAAATCGGGGTTATTCTCCATAAAGCTGACGCCTTTACCCTTTATGGTATGGGCGATGATGACGGCGGGCTGCCCCTTGACCTTCTGCGCCTCCTTAAAGGCATCGATAAGCTGGGGAATGCTGTGCCCGTCGACCTCGATAACCTTCCAGCCGAAGGCCTGCCACTTGCCGGCGAAGGGGTCGAGGCTCATGACGTCGCAGTTCCAGCCGTCAATCTGCTGGCCGTTGTTGTCCACGATGGCCGTCAGGTTGTCCACATTGTAGTGGGCCGTGGCCATCGCCGCCTCCCATACCTGCCCCTCGTTGCACTCCCCGTCCCCGAGCAGCGCGTACACTCGGTAGTCCTGCCCGTCGATACGGTCGGCTAAAGCCACGCCCAGGGCAAAGGACAACCCCTGCCCCAGAGAGCCCGACGACATCTCTACGCCGGGCGTAATCGTGCGGTCGGTATGCCCCTGCAGGCGGCTGTCTATCTGTCGCAGGGTGAGCAACTCCTCCACGGGGAAGTAGCCGCACTCAGCCAGGGTGGCATAGAGGAGGGGGGCGGCGTGCCCCTTGCTCAGGATAAACCGGTCTCTGTCCGGCCACTGCGGGTCCAGGGGCTTATGCCGCATCAGCTTAAAATAAAGGGTGGTCAAAATCTCCACCGAGGAAAGGGAGCCACCGGGGTGACCGCTGCCCGCCTTGCCGATCATGGTGATGATGTGGCGGCGCAGCTTTTTAGCCATCGCCTCCATCTCGGCTACCGAGGCCGATAAAGAAAAAGCCTCGGCTTCTACACTAGTAGCCGAGGTCGACTTGGGACCGCCCATCTCAGGTAAAGACATCATCGCCATCTGTGCTTTGATTATACAATAGTTCCAGGCTCAAGTCTAGCTGTCTCAAATTGACTTCCGTAGGGCTAAAGTGTTAATGTTAATGGATATAAAATTACTCGTCAGCCTACTGGTTTTAGGCTTGATTTTGATGCTGGCATATTAGCGTGGCAGAGGAAATAAATGGAAGCTTTAACCCTGAAGGCTAGCAAAAGAGAGATACTGGGCAAGAAGACAAGATTTTTGCGCCGCCAGGGCGTCACCCCGACGCACCTTTTTGGGCGTGGTCTCGAGTCGCTGGTGCTGCAGTGCGATACGCCCAAGCTGCAGCGGACCATAGCCCGCGCCGGAATGACCCGGATCATCGCCCTTGATGTTGAAGGCGATAAGCAACCCCGCAATGTCTTCATCAGGGAAATCCAGAGAGAGCCCTGCAGCGGGGAACTGCTTCACGTTGACTTCTACCAGGTGAAAAAGACGGAGAAGATAAAGGCGGATGTACCTATTGTCCTGATTGGTGAATCCCCGGCCATGAAGGAAAAGGGGCGCACCATATCTCACAGCCTGACCAGCCTAAGCGTGGAGTGCCTGCCCGATGACCTCCCGCCCCAGATTGAGGTCGACCTGAGCCCGCTGGAGGAAGTAGAGCAGGCAATCTTCGTCAGGGATATCGTCCTCAGCCCCGAGGTCACCGTTATGAATGAGCCCGACCAGATGGTGGTCAAGGTCAGCGAGGTAAGGGTGGAGGTTGAGGAGGTAGTGGAAGAAGAGGTAGAGGCCGAGGAGCTAGAAGAGGGCGCCGAAGAGGGCAAGGAAGCCGGGGAAAAGGCGGAAGAAACGCCGGAGGAGAAATCTTACCCCGCTTGAAGCCCTTCTGGCTGTTTTGCTGTAATCTGGCGATGATTATTGACTTTCATACCCATGTCTTCCCGCCCCAGATAAAGAAGAAGCGCAGCCAGTACATTGGGCGCGACCCCTGTTTCGCTATCCTCTACTCCAACCCCGATGCCAAACTGGCTACCGCCGATGAGCTCATCGCCAGTATGGATAAAGCCGGGGTCGACATCTCGGTCATTCTCAATATCGGCTGGACGACCCACGAGCTTTGTGTCGAAACCAACGACTATATCATAGACTCGGTAGCCCGTTACCCTAAGAGGCTGGTGGGCTTCTGCGCCGTCCAGCCCCAGTCAACCCAGGCCGCCATCGCCGAAATCGAACGCTGCGCTAAGGCGGGGATAAAGGGGGTGGGCGAGATGAGACCGGATATGCAGCTACTCGACCTCGCCGACGAGATGGTAACAGCCCCCTTTGCTGAGGCGCTCTCCCAACACCATCTGATTCTGCTCACCCACGCCTCAGAACCGGTAGGTCATGACTATCAGGGCAAGGGGGGTATCACCCCCGATATACTCTACCCCTTTATCACCAGCTACCCCGAACTGACCATCGTCTGCGCCCACTGGGGTGGGGGGCTGCCCTTCTATAGCCTGATGCCCGAGGTCAAAAAGGCAATGAAAAATGTTTACTTTGACACGGCGGCTTCACCCCTTCTCTATACGCCTGAGGTATATAATCAGGTTATCCAGCTGGTGGGTGCCGACAAGATTCTCTTCGGCAGCGACTATCCCCTGTTGCCGCAGCGCCGCCTGCTGGAAGAGATTGATGCACTGGAGTTGCCTCAGGAGACAAAAGACCTCATGCTGTCAGCTAATGCCCTAAGGCTTCTGGGCATCAAAAGCGAGCCGTAGATTATGGAACAGGTGCGCTGTTTTATCGCCATCGAGCTCCCCGACGGGGTAAAAAGGGGACTCAGAGAGCTTCAGGCCCAGCTAAAATCAGGGGGGCAGGCACCGGTAAAGTGGGCCGACCCCGATAACATCCACCTGACGCTAAAGTTCCTGGGCAACGTGGCGGCGGACAGGATGGGCGAAATAACCGCCGCCATGACCAAGGCGGTTCAGGGCGTATCTCCTTTCCAGCTGGAGGTCAAGGAATTAGGCGTTTTCCCCAACCCGAGGCGGGTGCAGGTAATCTGGGTGGGGGTAAGCGGGGAGGTGGATAAGCTGGCCAAGCTCCAGCAGCGCCTTGAGTCCAACCTGGCGGGGCTGGGCTTTGCTCCCGAGGGGAGGCGGTTCACCCCTCATTTAACCCTGGCCCGCCTGCGCGACCAGGCAACGCCCGACGAACGAGCCAAGCTGGGGCAACTCATCGCCGACACCGAATTCGATGCCGCCCAAAGCTTCCCGGTAGAAGCCGTCAACCTGATAAAGAGCCAGCTAACCAGGGAGGGCCCCATCTACACTCGGATAAGCTCGGCGGCGCTAAATAAGCCCTTGCCAACAACCGCAGCATAGTGTATACTGCATAAGATTCCATTTTGGTTGGGAGGAGGACTTCATGGAACAATCTAATTTCCCCAAATGCCAGAAGTGTAATTCTGGAGATCTGGTGCCCCTGTCCGACTTTGGCAGTCAGGGGGCAGACATTTTTTACAAAGCATGGGTTTGCACCAATCCTGATTGCGGTTTCAACCTGAAAATCAGGAACGGTGACGTTTATATCAACGAACCCATCATCAGCGGGGCATCACACAGCCCCCGCCCCCGTTAAAACCCGAGCGCTTATTCTGAAGCCTTATACTATTGGTGCGGAAGGTGCTCCCTCAGTTAACCAAACTCAAGGGGATAGCACTCGACCTGTTGTTTCCACGCTGGTGTGTTGGCTGTGGAAGGGAGGGGGATTTTATCTGCTCTTCCTGCCGCCAGTCGTTACCCCGGATTATGCCCCCCCTCTGCCCCCGGTGCGGCCGGCCCCAGCAAAACGCCGTAATCTGTCCCGTCTGCATCGGCTGGCAGGCAGAGATAGACGGCATTCGCGCCCCTTTTAAATTCGACGGGGCGATTCGCCAGGCTATACACGAGCTTAAGTATAGGAACCTCAGAGCCCTGGCGGTGCTCCTCACCCAGTTGCTCAACGATTATCTCACCACTAGTCCTGTGCCCGGGGAGGTCCTGGTGCCGGTGCCGCTACACCGCAAAAGATTGCGGGAGCGGGGCTACAACCAGTCCCGCCTGCTGGCTCAAGAGCTGGCCAAGCTTACCGGTCTGCCGTTAGTTGATGACTGCCTGGTACGGGAGCGCCATACCCCACCCCAGGCCAGGACCCCGAACGTGGACGAGCGGCGGAACAATGTCGCCGATGCCTTTTCCTGCCGTGACCGCCGACTGGAGGCTAAGCCAGTCTTGCTTATCGACGACGTCGCCACCTCGGGGGCTACCCTTGACGCCTGCGCCCGGGCGCTGAAGGAAAGCGGAGCCAGCTCGGTATGGGGGCTGGTGCTGGCTAAGGAGATAAAGGAACCAGCGCAAGGAGTGTAAAACCGATGGAGCTAAATATAACGGCTAAAAATATAGAACTAACCCCCACCGTGCGCCAGCTCATTGAGAGCAAGCTGGGCAAGCTCGATCGCCACCTGCCCGATATCATGGAATACAAGGTGGAAATCGCCCAAGAAAAGACAAGGAACACCAAGCAGCACTTTGTCGTCCAGCTAACCATCGACAGCCACGGCACCCTGCTGCGGGGGGTGGAGAGGGGAGAAGACCTGCCGGCGGCGATTAACAAGGTGGCGGCGGTTATCAACCGGCAGATTGAGCGCTACAAGGGAAAGCTCTACGAGAAGGGGCGGGGAAGCTCACTGGCCCGGGGTGAGTTCAAGGAAGAAGCCCAGCCAGCCAGAAAGGTGGTCAAGGTCAAGCGCTTTGCCGTTAAGCCGATGTCGGTGGCGGAAGCCATTGACCAGATGGAGCTTCTGGGGCACAACTTCTTCCTCTTCTTTAACGCCGATAGTGAGGAGCTTAACCTGCTCTATCGGCGCCACGACGGCGACTACGGCCTGATTGAGCCCGAGCTGGGGTAAGCCTTGACAAGCGTCAGCGCTTTATTTATGATACGGAAACTTTAGCTTATGCCAACGCGAAGGACCGGGAAAAAGACCACCCAGCGCAAGAACCTCTACCTATTTTTGACCATAGCCTTCTTTTTAGCTATCATCGCCATATTCATCTTTGATGGCTATATGGGCACCTACGACACCGTCCGTATGACCACCCAGGAGCGGGAAGAAGTAATTGAGCCCGACTACTGGTCGCGCGATTACCCCCCGTCCATCTGGACCGAAGAAGGGCAGGACATATACTTCCGCTACGAGCTGGACAACCGCCGCTTTAGCACCTACTCGGCTGATGTTGAAGCCGCAGTGTGGTTCGGCGAGACAAAGCACAGCGACTTGATATCGCAGGCGGTAGCCATCGGCGGCTTTGATAAAGAAGAGCTGGAGTGGGTGGTGGACACCGGCCTGCTTCGCCCCACCGACATCCCCGAAAATCAAGACTACGAGTTCTCGGTAATAATAAAGCGGGACGGAGTAGAGCGCCGGATAATAGTGCATATATCGTCACTATTGCCCAGGTATTGATAACCCTGGAGACGGTTAATATGAAGCTGGAATACGTATTATTTGGTTTCGGGATTCTCTTCTGCCTGGCTGGTGTCGGTTACCTGGCCGCCCAGTACGTGAGATACCTGACCGAGCTAGGGCAGCTAATCTCTCTGCTGCTGACGGTTGGGATGTTCGCCTGTCTAGGCAAGTATTTTGAAAGGGTAGGATGGTGAACGCGATGCTAATACTGGTCGCCATATTAGCTTGCCTGGCCTTTATCGGCTGGCTTATCTACCGGGCGGCAAGGCGCCGAGCCTTTAACGCCCATACCATCGCCTACGCCGTGGCCGTACTCACCGGCATCTTTACCTACGCCTTCTTCCTGAGCATGGAGCTGCCGCAGCTGGTTAAGATACTGGTCTCCATCCTTCTGGGGGCAGCCCTGATATTTCTGGCTGCCTATATTCAGCTTCGCCGCCGACCACGCCAGTCATAGATATTCTCGTTGGGGTAAAGACCACGACCCAGCAACTAAGCTACACCACTTTTAGTACCGATATGGGCTGGGTGGGGCTATTGGGCTCGAATCAGGGGCTAATGAGCGCCACCCTGCCCCAACCCTCCGCCCGGGAAGCCGAGCGGCGGCTGGGCGACAGGATACAAGCTGCCGCCCGTTCGGAAAAACCCTTTACTGACCTGATAGAACGCCTCAAGGCTTATTTTGCCGGGCAGCGGGTAAGTTTCCCCGATGAGCTTGACCTTTCCTCAGCCACTACTTTTGAGCGCCAGGTATGGCGCCTGGTCAGGCTCATTCCCTACGGGGAGACCAGGAGCTACGGCTGGATAGCTAAGCAGATGGGCAAGAGCGGGGCGGCGCGGGCGGTGGGGCAGGCTCTGGCCCGAAACCGCCTGCCCATTATCATTCCCTGCCACCGGGTGGTGAGCGATGGT
>JAUWXS010000007.1 GCA_030616265.1 Dehalococcoidia bacterium | reverse complement strand
GCCAGAACCGGGCGCCTTCCTAGAGTGCTGGCCGGGGTCGGAACTCTACTCAGCATCAAGGCCCTCGTCACCATTGCTAGTGGCAGAGTAAGGATGGTCTCTCTGCATAGGAGCATGGAAGCAGGTATCAAACGCCTCATCAAGGTAACGTCCGAAAAAGTAGGACACACGCCGGTGACGGCTATCGTCATGCACAGCGGTTACTCGAAAGAGGTGGAGCAACTCGCGGCACGGATTAGCGGTCAGTTACCGTGCACACAGGTATGGCTCGGTCAGTTTAGCCCAATTATGGCCTATATAGCCGGCCCGGGCGCCTTGGGCGTTGCTTTCTGCCCCACCCGCCTTCTGCGACCCGAGTCCGGGTAGGAGACTCACGCTGGAGACAACCCAGGCGACGGGCTTTAGACTCTTACCTTCGGCCCTGGCATAGGTTTTATAGGCTACCAGTGCGTCTTGAAGTGTCATCACCTCAAACCCCTTACACTGATAGCTTAAACCTTGATTGGATAACCGGCTACGACTTTGCGCTACATTGCGTGCATTTTGGGGAAAGCAGGTGCCCTTTTTTTGATTAATTTCCTCGCAGAGAGCAAGGAGTGAGGCTATGGTGGGCGGTAGAGGACTTGAACCTCTGACCTTCTGCGTGTAAAGCAGACGCTCTAACCAACTGAGCTAACCGCCCTACATTACCCAAAAAGTCGAAGACTTTTGGGTGCCCTTTCAATATGGTGCGCTTGGCGGGTCTCGAACCCACGGCCTCAGCCTCCGCAGGGCTGCGCTCTATCCTACTGAGCTACAAGCGCCCCAGTGAAAATGGTGCCGAAGGGGAGATTTGAACTCCCACGCCCTTGCGGACACTACGCCCTGAACGTAGCGCGTCTGCCATTCCGCCACTTCGGCATCAAGACACAAAGGGATTATACCCGCCGTACCCTGAGGCGTCAAGAGAATTGCGTGGGGGTTGGTTTTAGCGCTTGGTGTATTGAGGTGCCTTGCGCGCCCGCTTGAGCCCGGGCTTTTTCCTCTCTTTGACCCGGGAGTCTCTGGTGAGTAGCCCGTTCTGGCGCAGTGCCGGCTTAAGGCTCTCGTCAGCCTTCACCAGAGCGCGGGCAATACCATGAGAGATGGCGCCGCTCTGCCCGGTTATGCCACCCCCCACCACCTTAACCACGGTATTATACTTGCCCAGGCTCTCGGTAACCAGCAGTGGCTGCACTATTATCCGGCGGTGCTCGGGGCGAATAAACAGCTGCTCATAGGGGATACCGTTGATGATAATTTCACCGGTGCCCGGCACCAGCCTGACGCGGGCTATAGACGTCTTGCGTCGTCCCGTTCCGTAAAAATAGGTCTGCTTCTCGGTTTGAACCACTCTCTAAACCCCCTTTGAGCTAGCCCCGGTCTGAGCCAGGTGAGGATGGGCCTCACCGGCATAGACCCTGAGTTTTTTCAGCATTTGAGCCCCCAGACGATTGTGGGGCAGCATGCCCTTGACCGCATGTTCAATCACCCGGGTAGGATTGGTCTCCATCAATCTCCCCAGATTGATGCTTTTAAGCCCCCCGGGGTATCCTGAATGCCTATAATCGAGCTTCTGCTCCGCCTTCTTGCCGGTAAAGCGGACTTTCTTGGCATTGATAATGACGACAAAATCGCCGGTATCCAGATGGCGGCTGAATATTGGCTTATGCTTGCCCATAAGCAACTGGGCGGCCTCGGTGGCTAGTTTGCCCAGGATCTTTTCCGAGGCATCAATCACATGCCACTGGCGCTCAATATCAGAAGCCTTGGTGCTATAGGTTTTCATCACCATTCTCCAAAGGACCGGGGTAATTTACCCGGTCAAGACACAAGCCACAAGCCGGGGCGGTCGGTCCCGCCAGCGCCGGCTCTCTGGCCTCAAGTATACTATGAAATTCATCGAGGGTCATCTTGCCCAACCCGACTCTGATTAGCGCCCCCACCGTATTGCGCACCTGGTGGAGCAGGAAGGAGTTAGCCGCTATGTTGAAGATGACCAACTCTCCGTCTCGGGCCACCTCGGCACGGAAGACGCGCCTGACCATGCTCTTAACGGCAGCCCCATTACGGCCGGCAAACGAGGCAAAGTCGTGCTCGCCGACAAGGGCCTGGCAGGCCTGGTTCATGGCTTCAATATCCAGCGGGCCCGTCACCAGGTAGGCAAAGCCCTCCCTTATCGGGGAGCGGGTGGGGCTGTTCAGGATATAGTAGCTGTATTCCCGGCTAACCGCCTCCCGCCTGACATTAAAGTTTTCGTCTACCCTGTAAGCCGCCTTGACGGCAATATCGGCTGGCAGATAGTAATTCAGCCCGCCGACAAAGCTATGGGTGGAAAGGGCCGAGCCCGTCCTGAAGCTGACCACCTGCCCTTTAGCGTGAACGCCGGCATCGGTTCGGCTGGCACTCATTACCCGCCGCTTCTCTCCGGTAAGCTTAGTCAGGGCTTTCTCCACCTCGCCCTGAATAGAGGGCGGGCCGTCCTGCCACTGAAAGCCGTGGTAGCGGCTGCCGTCATATTCCATAACTAATAAAATCTTGGTGGTCTCGGCCAAGCTTAAAACCCTCCTCACTGGACCAGCTCGAGCTGCACCATCGGCGCCCCATCGCCCAACCGGGGACCCAGTTTGGTGATACGGGTATATCCGCCAGGGCGCTCGGCATACCTCGGGGCAAGCTCAACAAATACCTTATCCGCCACCTTCTCATCCAGGATAAAGGAGAGTGCCTGACGGCGGGAGTGGAGCCCCCCCTGCTTACCCAGGGTAATCATCCGCTCCGCCAAGCCGCGCACTTCCTTGGCCTTAGCCTCGGTGGTGGTAATCTTCTCATGGTTTAAAAGGTCGGTTACCAGGTTGCGAAAGAGCGCCTTGCGGTGGGCTGAAGACCGACCCAGTTTCCTACCAGCTACCTTATGCCTCATATCGCTTATTCCCCCTCCTCACTCTCGCCCTCTTCAACCGTGGGAACCAGAGACAGCTCCAGTGACGCCAGGCGTTCCTCTACCTCCTGCCTGGACTTCTGCCCGAAATTATGCAGGGCAAGCAGTCCCCTCTCGCCTCGGCTTATCAGCTCGCCTACGGTGGCGATGCCGCCGCGCCTCAGGCAGTTCATGGTGCGCACGGAAAGGTCAAGCTGCTCTACCGGCATATCGTATTTTTCCTCGCTGATGGAGGCGCGAATTAATTCCTTCTCCTCCTCCAGGCGGGAAATCTTGGCGTAGTCAATAAATGGCGATAGCTGCTCGACCAGAATTTCGGCGCTATGGCTGATGGCATCCACCGGTGATATGGTGCCATCGGTCCACACCTCCAGGTCCAGCCGCTCCCGCCGCATCTCCCGACTAACATGGACGGGTTCAACATTAAAGTTGACCTTGCGTACCGGGGTAAAGACGGCGTCCACCGGAATCGCCCCCACCGGCAGGTTGTCACCGGACTCAGCCTCCCGATAGCCCTCGCCCAGCTCAACATCAAGCTCTACATAGAGCTTGGCTTCGGGCGAATCCAGGGTTGCCAGATAAAGCTCGGGGTTGGCAATCTCAAAGTCGGTAGAGGCGGCAATGTCAGCGGCGGTAACCCGCCCCTCCCCTTCCACCTCCAGTACTAACTTGCCCGGCTGCTCGGAAAGGGACTTTAAGCGGAGCGCCTTAATATTGAGCAGAAACTCGGTGACGTCTTCCTTGACAAAGGGGATGGGGGAGAATTCATGCTGAATTCCCTCAATCTTAACCCTGGTCACCGCCGCTCCGGGAAGGTAACCCAGGAGCACCCGCCGCAGGGCATTGCCCAGGGTAACACCGAAGCCCTTTTCCAACGGCTCGATGTGGAAATGGCCGAAGTTATCCTGGCTGTCCACACACTCCATATTAGCTATTGCCAGACGAGACAAGACGCTACCTCCCTATGATTTGACTTACCGTGAATAGAACTCAACTATACTCTGCCCCTGGAATTTAGCCTCGATGTCCTCAGGCGTAGGCATAGATAAAACCCGGCCTACCAGCTTGTCCCCATCAAGGCTCAACCAGCTGGGGATGACCTTGCTATCAATACTTGCCGCCATTTGCTGGTAATAGCCGCTCTTTAGGCTCCTCTCCTTCCAGCCGATGACATCGCCTTCTTTGACTAGGCAGGAGGGTATATCGTTTTTGCGCCCGTTAATCATAATATGCCCGTGCTGAACCAGCTGACGGGCCTGGGCGCGGGAATCGGCGAAGCCCAGACGATAGACGACATTATCCAGCCGTCTCTCCAGCAGCACCAGCAGGTTTTCGCCGGTGATGCCTATCTGCCTCTCCGCCTCCCCGAAAAGGCGGCGGAACTGCCTTTCTAAGATTCCATAGCTATAGCGGGCTTTCTGCTTCTCCCGAAGCTGCTGCCCCCGGTCAGAGAGCCGCCGCCGCCGCAGGGGCTGAGGCCCCGGGGGCTTGGCCCGCCTATCTAGGGCGCACTTGGGGGTAAAGCAGCGACCGCCTTTAAGCATTAATTTCTCGCCACTGCGCCGACATAAGCGACAAACCGCTGATGCGTATCTTGCCATCTTCTACACCCGCCTCCTCTTACGCGGCCGACAGCCGTTATGGGGAATCGGCGTTACATCCCTGATACTGGTTATGGTAAGCCCCGAAGCCTGGAGGGAACGAATCGCCGCCTCACGCCCGCTGCCTGGCCCCTTAACGTAGACCTCCACCTGGCGCAGACCGTGCTCCATGCCCTTGCGTACCGCATCACGGGCGGCCAGCTGCGCTGCATAGGGCGTGCCTTTGCGTGAACCCTTAAAGCGGGCGGAGCCCGAGCTTCCCCAGGCGATAACATTCCCCTGGGGGTCGGTAAGGGTGACGATGGTATTATTAAAGGTGGACTGGATATAAGCCCTCCCTACCGGGATGGACTTACGTTCCCGCCTTCTTGATTTAGCTCGCTTCTTCTGTGCCATTCTACCTCTCCCTTGATTATAACCGGGTTATAACCGGATTACTTCTTGGTCATGCCTCGATGCTGTCCCCTGCCAGCTACCGTCTTGCGGGAACCGCGCTTGGCACGGGCATTGGTGCGGGTGCGCTGCCCCCTCACCGGCAGGCCGTGGCGGTGCCGCGCACCCCGGTAGCTGCCAATCTCAATGAGGCGCTTGATATTGAGGTCAACCTCTTTCCTCAGCTCCCCCTCAACATTATGCTCCTTGTCAATAATCTCGCGCAGACGATTGACCTCTTCTTCCGCCAGGTCGCTCACCTTAGTATAAGGGTCAACCTTGGCCTGGGCCAGAATCTTATGGCTTAAAGAAGAACCAATGCCATAGATATACTGCAACGAGAACAAGACCTGCTTGTTTTTAGGTATATCTACTCCAGCTATACGCGCCATCTACACGCCTCCTCGCTTCAAGGGTGGTTATCCCTGCCTCTGCTTATGTTTGGGGTTGGAACAGATGACCCTGACCACCCCACGCCGCTTCACTATCTTGCACTTGTCACATATAACTTTAACTGATGCTCTTACTTTCATAACTAGTCTCCCGTACTACTTAAACCGATAGGTAATCCGGCCACGGTTCAGGTCATAAGGGGAAAGCTCGACTAGGACCTTGTCCCCGGGCAGGATCCTGATATAATGCAATCTTATTTTGCCCGAGATGTGGGCCAGCACTTTATGGCCGTCGGGCAGCTCGACCCGAAACATAGCGTTAGGTAAGGGCTCGACTACCGTCCCTTCGACCTCAATAGCCTCCTTCTTAGGCATAAACTCCTTCTCTGGCGGTAAGCACCTCGGCTTCCTCGCCAGCAATGGCAATGGTATGTTCAAAGTGGGCGGAAAGGCTGCCATCAGCGGTCAGCACCGTCCAGTGGTCGTCGCCGACCCGGGTGCGCCAGCCGCCCGCATTCACCATCGGCTCCAGGGCAAGGGCCATGCCCTTCTCTAACACCGGCCCCGTCCCCGCCGGACCAAAGTTCGGTATCTGCGGCTCCTCATGCATCTCACGCCCGATACCATGCCCGGTATACTCACGCACCACCGAATAACCCTTCCCCTCGGCATAGCCCTGAATAGCCGCCGAAATATCGCCCAATCTAGCCCCGGAATGGGCGGCGGCGATACCCGCTTTCAGGGCACCTTCAGTAGTCTCCATAAGCTCTTTAGCCTTCAAGTCTATTTCCCCCACGCCTACAGTAACGGCGCCGTCGCCGTGAAAGCCCATATACATCGCTCCCAGGTCTAGGGATACTATATCACCTTCTTGCAAAATTCGCTCGCCGGGTATGCCGTGCACCACCTCGTCATTGACCGAGACGCAGAGATTAGCTGGAAAGCCGCGATAGCCCTTAAACGAGGGTTTAGCCCCCAGCTTCTCCACCTCCCCGGCGGCAATGACGTCCAGCTCCTTAGTTCTCATGCCCGGTTTCACCTCTCGGCTCAAGATATCCAGCACAACGGCCACAATCCTCCCTGCCTGACGCATAAGAGCAATCTCTCGCTCCGATTTTATAATTATGCTCATCTAACTATAAACGTTCTCCACCAAGGGCGGCAACTATTCTTCTCTCCACCTTATCCACACCCCCCTCCCCGTCTATCTCCACCAGCTTGCCCACCCGACCGTAATAATCGACCAGGGGAGCGGTCTCACTCGAGTAGACCTCCAGCCGCCTCTTGATGCTTTCCTCGGTATCGTCGGGGCGCTGGTAGAGCTCGCCGCCGCACTTATCGCACCTCCCCTCCACCCGGGGAGGGGAATCGCTGACATGGCACGGCGTCTGGCACTGTCGGCAGACCCGACGTCCGCTCAGCCGTTTTAACAGTTCCTCTTCCGATACCTTAATATACACCACCTTATCTATCGCTTTACCCTGCTGGGCTAAGGCTTCATCCAGAGCTTCTGCCTGCTTCAGATTGCGGGGAAAGCCGTCAAGGATTGCCCCTCCCCCGCTATCCGGAGCTGAAATGCGCTCCAGAACCATATCTATCGTTATCTGGTCGGGAACCAGCACCCCCTTTTCCATATAAGACTTAGCCTTCAGTCCCAGCTCTTTCCCCTGCTCCAGCGCCTGCCGGAACAGGTCGCCAGAGGCGATGTGAACCAGGCCCAATTTCCGAGCCACACTGGCGGCCTGTGTTCCCTTGCCGGCTCCGGGAGCACCCAGAAATATAATATACACCTTTATCCCTATTTAATGAAGCCCTCATAGCGCCGCATTACCAGTTGCGCCTCCATCTGCTTCATGGTATCCAGAACCACGCCGACCACGATAAGCATACCCATGCTGGATAACTGGATTACCTGAACGTCGGTAACCTCCCGGGCGATAAAGGGCGTCACCGCCACCATCGCCAGGAACAGAGCCCCGGCCCAGGTGATACGCTTTATCACCCCATCCAGATATTCCTTGGTATGCGGTCCTGGTCTAATCCCGGGGATAAACCCTCCCTGCCGCTGCAGTGTGCCTGGCAAATCCTGCTGCTCAAAAATGACCATGGTGTAGAAGAAGGCAAAGCCAACGGTGAGCAGGAAATACAGCCCCCAGTAAAATAGGCCCAGAGGCAGCGCCGCATTGGGATTAAACAGGTCGACGATAAAGTTGGCAAAGTTAGGGTCAGCCCCCACCGGACTGGCAAAGTAGTTGGCGACCACGCCGGGGAAGATGACCAGCGACATGGCAAAGATAAGGGGTATCATGCCGGCGGTGTTTACCCGCAGCGGGATATGGGTTGAGCCTGCCTGCCGGTACATACGGCCGCCGCGAAACACGCTGCGGGAATACTGGACGGGCACGCGGCGGTGGGCTTCAATAAAATAGACGATAAACACGGCAGTGGCCAGAGCAATAAGAACATAGACGGCTAAGCCGCCAAAGTTTTCCTTAGCCAGAAAACCACTACTAATCATCTCCGGCAGGCCGGCGACAATGCCGGCAAAAATAATTATGGATATACCATTGCCAATACCGTGTTCGGTAATACGTTCACCCAGCCAGACCAGGAACATGGTGCCAGCTATCAGCGACATAACCATCGCCATCATGGGCAGGATGGCAGCACTGCCGACAACGCCCTCGTGCTGGAGGTAGACCAGCTGCCCGTATCCGGAAAGACCGGCCAGGGGAACGGTCAGCCAGTGGGTAATACGGTTAATCCTGTCTCGGCCCGACTCCCCTTCCTGAGAGATAGCCCTCAGCTTGGGGATGATGGGCACCAGCAGCGTCATAACAATGGACGCCGTGATATAGGGGTAAACCCCCATCGCCGCCACGCTCAATCGCCTCATGGCACCACCGCTGAACATATCGAGCATACCCAGCAATGCATTTTGATCGAACAGCTCGCGCAGGGCTTCAAGGTCTACCCCGGGTAGAGGCACATGAGCCACAAAACGGAAGATTATCAGGATGCCAACGGTAATAAGAATCTTCCGCCTCAAATCGGGCAGGCTGAAGGCATCAATCATTGCCTGCAGCAGTCGCGGTCTACTTTGCTTCTGGGCCACTGCCTATTTCCTCCGCTTTGCCCCCAGCGGCTTCTATCTTGGCCTTAGCCGCCGCTGAAAACTTGTTTGCCTTTATCACCAGGGGGTTCTTAAGCTCACCACCGGCCAGAATCTTAATCGGGTGCTTTAGCGACTTTACCACCCCCGCGGCGACCAGCTTCTCCGGCGTCACCTCGCTGCCCGGCTCGAAAGAGGCGAGCTTATCCAGCCTGACCAGGCTATACTCCGTCTTGAAGGGATTGGTAAAGCCGCGCTTTCGCGGCAGGCGCTTAATCAGGGGCAGCTGCCCCCCTTCAAAGCCAGGGCGCATCTTGTAGCCGGCGCGGGACTTCTGTCCCTTAGAGCCTCGCCCCGAATAGGTGCCATAGCCGCTGCCATCCCCCCGACCCACCCTCTTCCTGTCTCGCTTGGAGCCAGGGGCGGGGGAGAGTTTATCCTGTAACATCAGTTTTCTTCCTCCACCCTGATTAGGTGCCTCACTTTATCAATCATACCTCGAACCGAGGAGTTATCATTATGGATAGCACTCTGGTGAAGCCGATGAAGCCCCAGCGCCTTCAGTGTTCTCCTCTGGACCTGGGCATAGCCAATGCCGCTCTTAACCAGGGTAATACGCAGCTTAGCCACCGACGACCTCCCCCTTTTCTTCCTCAGCCTCAGGGGCAACCCGGCGTCGGGCTAGCTCCTCTTCGGGAACTTTAAGCTGGCTCAGGGCAAGCATGGCCGCCTTAGCCGTGTTAATCCGATTGGGGCTGCCCAGCGACTTGGTCAGAATATCCTTGATACCAGCGGCTTCCACCACCGCTCTGATGCTGCCCCCGGCAATAATACCCGTGCCCGGGGCTGCCGGCTTGAGCATGACCTTGGCGGCGCTGAACTTAACCGTTATCTCGTAAGGGATAGTTTTCCCCGCCAGCGGCACCTTGAGCAGGTTCTTCCTGGCGATAGCGTTCGCCTTGCTGATGGCCTCGGGCACGGTGTTAGCCTTGCCCACGCCGATGCCCACGTGGCCGTTACCGTCGCCGGTCACCGCTAAGGCGCTGAAGCTGAGGCGCTTGCCCCCTTTCACCACCTTGGTCACGCGGTTGATATAGACCAGCTTATCGGTTAGCGTCAGTTCTGTTGGGTCTATCCTGCTTATGGGTTCTTTCACTTGAGTTAAAACTACCCCCTAGAAGAGTCTTTGACCTAAAACTTAAGTCCTGCCTGCCGGGCGGCCTCAGCCAGGGCTTTAACCCGGCCGTGATACTTATATCCGCCACGGTCGAAAACAACCTGGTTTATGCCTTTATCCAGGGCTCGCTTAGCCACCAGGGCACCAACCAGCTCCGCTCTAGCCGACTTGGCTTTGCCATTTAAGCCGGCTTTTATCTCCTGGTCCAGGGTTGAAGCCGTCACCAGCGTATGCCCCTTGTCGTCATCAATAACCTGGGCATAAATATGGTTCAAACTGCGAAAGACACAGAGCCGTGGGCCGGAAGCGGTGCCGGCTAGCTTAGCCCTGACCCGGGCGTGCCTTCTCTGGCGTGCTAGTCCTTTCCCAGCTTTGCCCATTATATCTTCTGCCCTATAGCCTTACCGGCTTTGCCTGCCTTAAGACGGACTATTTCCCCGACGTATCTAATGCCCTTACCCTTATAGGGGTCGGGGGGGCGAATAGCCCGAATCTCGGCGGCCATCTCGCCGACTACTTCTTTGTCAATGCCGCTGACCTTGATGTGAGTGCCCCCTTCCACATCCAGTGATATGCCGGGTAAGGGGGCTACCTCCACCGTATGGGAATAGCCGATACGAAGCGTCAGCTTATCCCCGGCCTTTTCCGCCCGATAACCCACGCCGACGATATCAAGGTGCTTCTCAAAGCCAGCGGTTACCCCCTGCACCATATTAGCCAGAAGGCTGCGCGTCAGCCCGTGCAGGGAACGGTGTTCCTTGCTATCGCTGGGCCGCGACACCGTCAGCACACTATTCTCCAGCTTAATATTCATATCGGGGTTGAAGCGGCGGCTAAGCTCCCCCTTGGGACCAGTCACCTTGACTTCATCCTTTTTAATGCTAACCGTGACCGTATCGGGCACTGGTATCGGCATTAGCCCCACTCTAGACATTGATATCGCCCCTAATCTTTACCATACGTGGCATAGCAGTTCACCACCAATTCCCTGGCGCCAGGCTTGCTGCCCGGTCATTACACCCTTAGATGTAGAGATAATAGCGATACCCAGGCCGCCGTGAACGCGGGAAATCTCACCCCGGCCCACATACACCCTCAGCCCGGGCTTGCTCACCCGTTCCAGTCCGGAAAGGATGGGCTCATTCTTATCGTCATACCTGAGGTGGAGCCTGATGGTCCGCTGCGGCTTACTCTTTAGCACCTCATAGTCGCTGATAAAGCCCTCCTTCTTGAGGATGCGGGCGATAGCCAGCTTCATCCTTGAGGTCGGCACCAGCACCGAATCGTGCCGCGCCATAATGGCATTGCGCACCCTGGTTAACATATCGGCTATTGGGTCAGAGATGGTCATATCAACTTCACCAGCTTGATTTTCTTACTCCGGGAATCTGCCCGGCCAGAGCTAACTCGCGAAAACAAATTCGGCACAAGCCAAACTTGCGAATATAGGCTCTAGGTCGACCGCAGAGGAGGCAGCGGTTATGCTGCTGCACCTTGTATTTGGGCGGTCGCTTTGACTTTTCGATTTTCGACTTCTTAGCCATTCCTACTCCGTGTTAGTCCCGGACAAAGGGCATGCCCAACAACTCCAGCAGTTGCCTGCCTTCGTCGTCGGTATTGGCTGTGGTGCCGATGGACACCTCCAGCCCCCGCACCTTTTCTATCTTATCGTAATCCAGTTCGGGGAAGACAAGCTGCTCCTTAAGCCCCAGGGTGTAATTGCCCCGCCCGTCAAAGGAGTCGCGGGAAACCCCGTGAAACTCGCGCATCCGGGGCAGGGCCACGTTTACCAGCTTATCAAAAAAGTGATACATGCGCTCCCCGCGCAGGGTCACCTTCATGCCGATGGTCATTCCCTCTCTCAGCCTGAAGGCGGCGATGGATTTCTTGGCCTTGGTGGTAATCGGGTGCTGCCCCGTAATATCGGATAAATCCTTTTCCGCCGACTCCAGAGCCTTGGCGTCCTGAATCGCCTCGCCCAGGCCTATATTAAGCACCACCTTCTCCAGGCGCGGCACCTGCATTACATTCTTATAGCCGTAACTCTTCATAAGGCTGGGCACGACCTCGGTCTTATACTTTTCTCTAAGCGCCGACATCTAATCAATCACCTCACCGCAAGAGCGGCAGAACCGGACCTTCCGGCCATCAGCCAGGAAGCGGGAGCCGACCCGGGCTGGCTTGTTGCACTTATTACACACCAGCATAACGTCTGAGATGTGAATCGGCGCCTCGCGCTCAATTATACCCGCCTGCCTGACCGCCCCCCGGGCCCGGCTATGCTTCTTGACAAAGTTGATACCTTCTACCAGCAGCCGTTCCTTCTTGGGGTAGGCAAAGCGTACTCTGCCCTTTTTACCCCTGTCCTTACCGGCGATAACCAGCACGGTATCGTTCTTTCTGATATTCATGTTGTCTCACAGGACCTCGGGCGCCAGCGAGATAATCTTGGTAAAATTCTTGTCTCTCAGCTCCCTGGCTACCGGCCCAAATATTCTCGTCCCCTTGGGGTTATTCTTATCGGTTAAAATGACCGCGGCATTCTCGTCAAACCTGACATATGAGCCATCAGAGCGCCGATAGGGCTGGGCACAGCGAATAACCACCGCCCTGACCACCTCCCCCTTCTTGACCACCCCCCTTGGGGTCGCCTTCTTTACCGAGGCCACAATAACGTCACCCACGCGGGCATATTTTTTTCTGGTGCCACCCAGGACATTGATGCACATAATCTCCTTGGCACCAGTATTATCAGCGGCTTTAATTCTAGAATAGACTTGAATCATAGCACTCTAGTCCGAAGTTTCTTCCTTATTTTCTTTCTTGGTTTCTTTTTTGGTTTCTGCCTCAGGTTCGACCTCGGCTGTCTCTTTCTCAGCCTTTTTCTCGGGTTCAGCCTTAGCGGCTTCTTTCTTGGCCTTTTTCTCTGGTTCAGCCTCGGCTGTTTCTTCCTCAGCCTTAGTCTCTTCCTCAGGCTTAACCTCGGCTACCTTTTCCTTAGGCTTCTTCTCGGGTTGAACCCTGGCTAAATCTTCCCGGGTTATTTCCTCAGGCGAAATCTCCACCACCTCTCCCTTGGCAATTATCTCAGCCACCCGCCAACGCTTCTCCCGGGAGAGGGGACGGGTTTCCACAATTCTCACCTTGTCCCCCACCCGACACTCATTTTTCTCATCATGAGCCTTATACTTGACTACCCGTCTGATTATTTTTTTATATAAGGGGTGTCGCTTGGGGCCGGATACCATCACCACCACCGTCTTATCCATGCTGTCACTCACCACCTGCCCCAGCCTAAATTTGCGCTTGCCCTCTTCAGTCATCACCTTATATCCAGCTCTTTTTCCCTGATTATGGTCTTAAGCCGGGCAATTTGCTTTCTAGCCCGGGAAAGCTCGCGATGGTTCACCAGTTGCTTGGTCGCCAGGCGAAAGCGGAGGTTAAACAGCTCCTGATGGGCGTCCTCCAGCTGCTTGGCCAGCTCCCCAGTACTGAGTGCCCGAATCTCCTCAACCTTCACCCTTCATCACCCCCCGCATCGCTAACGGCGACGCCGGTCTCCCTGGTCACAAATTTGGTGCTTATGGGGAGCTTGTGCGAAGCCAAGCGCATGGCGCCCTTGGCTACTTCCTGGCTAACTCCCCCCATCTCAAACAGCATTCTACCCGGTTTAACCACCGCCACCCAGTGGTCGGGGGCACCCTTACCCCCACCCATCCGGGTCTCGGCGGGCTTCTTGGTTACCGGCTTATCGGGATAGATGCGCACCCAGACGTTACCGCCACGGCGAATGTGATGGGTGATCGCCCGCCGCGCCGCCTCAATCTGGCGGCTGGTAATCCAGGCCGATTCCAGCGCCTGCAGGCCGAAATCGCCGAAGTCAACGCTATTACCCGCCTGGGCACTGCCCCGGCGGTGTCCTTTATGACTCTTGCGGTACTTCACCCGCTTGGGCTGTAGCATCTGTCTCCTCTTCTGCCTCAGTTACCGGCGGTTTGGCTTTGGTGGTCTTCTTTGTTTTTCGCTTGGGCGTTTTCTTCTCTACCTTCGGGGCCTTCTTCTCCGCCGGCTTTTCGGCTTTCTTCTTAGGCTTTTCAGCTTTCGCCTCTACCTTTGGCTTTTTCTCCTCTGGTTTTCTAGCCTTCTTCTTTGGCTTTTCAGCTTTCTTCTCTGCCTTTGGCTTTTTCTTCTCTGGCTTCTCGGCTTTCTTCTCTACCTTTGGCTTTTTCTTCTCTGCTTCGGGGGCCTTCTTCTCCGCCGGCTTTTCGGCTTTCTTCTTAGGCTCTGCCTCAGCGACTGCTTCCACTTTCGCCTCTGGTTCTGCCTCGGCGACCGCTTCCGCCTTCTCCTCGGCTACCGGCTCTGGCGCCTCTGCCGCTTTTTCTTTCTTTGCCGGCGCTACCAGGGGTTTGACCGCCGCCTCAGCGGCGGCTTCGGGGGCTTCCTCAACCTCGGGCTTAGTGATTTCGGGGAGAACATCGCCCCGATAGACCCAGACCTTGACCCCAATCCGCCCCAGGGTGGTACGCGCCTCGGTAAACCCGTAATCGATATCAGCCCGCAGCGTATGCAGGGGCACCCGCCCCTGGTGCATGACCTCG